>NZ_JACJEZ010000059.1:0-27940 GCF_014164365.1 Pseudoalteromonas sp. SG43-6 | reverse complement strand
AGGTTCTAGGTTCTAGGTTCTATCAAAATTAAACCTTGTTCCTTTTGCCTTTCATCTTGAATCTTTATTTCTACTCCAATTTCTTTGGTGAGAAATTGGAGCGGCACACGAGGCTCGAACTCGTGACCTCGACCTTGGCAAGGTCGCGCTCTACCAACTGAGCTAGTGCCGCATTCAAAATAGTCAGTAATTTTTCCGTTGGTCCGCGACAGGTCGCGGTGAACGTTCCGGCAACTGAACTAGTGCCGCATTCAAATTGCTCAAGCACACTAACCCCGCGGGGGTTATCGTCTTAAGCGGGGCAGGATTCTACAATAATCCGATGTGTTTGCAAGTGTTTTTTACAAATTAAAGAATTTTTCTTGGTAGACTTTTAATTCCATGATGGAATCTTTGATATCATCAAGAGCAAGGTGTGAACCTTTTTTGTGCACTTGTGCTAAAACTTCTGGTTTCCAGCGTCGTGCTAGTTCTTTGATAGTGCTTACGTCTAAATTACGATAGTGGAAGTAATCTTCCAGTTCACGCATATATTTATTCATAAAGCGTCTATCTTGGCCTATTGAATTACCACACATAGGCGAAGCGCCTGCAGGAACCCACTGCTTTAAAAATGCCAAAGTTTGTTCAACAGCATCTTGCTCTGTGAATGTGCTCGCTTTACAGCGTGCAGTTAACCCTGACTGACCATGTTGCTTAGTACACCATTCATCCATACCATCAAGCAACTCATCACTTTGATGAATTGCAATAGTTGGCCCTTCAGCCAAGATGTTTAACGCACTGTCGGTGACAACCGTGGCTATTTCGAGTATTTTGTCTGTACTTGGTTCAAGACCTGTCATTTCGAGGTCGAGCCAAATCAGATTTGATTTATGAAAAGACATAATTACCTTGCGGTGCTTTCCTTTAGATCTAACGCATTTAGATATATCATATTAGTATCATCAGTCGACCTAAAGCTTTTTTTTCAAAAAGCACGACATTTAACTAAGTTATGGGCCAAAAGTGGCAAAACAGAAGAAATTAAGTAAAGGTCAATCCCGTAGGATTAAGGCCAATCACCAAAAACGCTTGTCTAATGCAGATTCTGCGCCAACCACTAACAAGGTTGAGCAATGGCAAACTGACAATTTAGGTGCGCCTGAAAATGCCGTGGTGATCAGTCGGTTTGGTCAACATGCCGATATTGAAACTGATAACGGAGATGTTTTGCGCTGCAATATTCGCCGTACCGTTAAAGGTATTGTTTGCGGAGACGAAGTGCAATTTCGCCGCGCAAAAGTCAGCGAAGGTGATTTAGCTGGCGTTATAGAAGCGATGCATGAACGGCGCTCGCAACTTACTCGCCCTGATTTTTACGACGGTGTAAAAGTCATAGCCGCCAACATTGACCAGATTTTGATGGTCTCTGCGGTACTACCAGAGTTTACCCCCAGTATTATCGACCGCTATTTAATTGCTTGCGAAGATATGGGCATTGAGCCTATTTTAGTGCTCAATAAAATAGATTTAATTGATGAGCCTGGGCTTGCTAACATCAATAAAATTCTGGATATTTATAGGTCACTTGATTATCAAGTATTACTAGTCAGTAATAAAACCGGTTACGGTATTGATGCACTCAAAGAAACCTTAATTGATAAAAATAGTATTTTTGTTGGTCAAAGTGGTGTGGGTAAATCAACTTTAGTTAACACTGTTTTACCTGATGCTGAAATACTGACCAAAGAGGTCTCTGAAAATAGTGGCCTTGGCCAACACACAACAACCGTGTCACGACTTCATCACTTACCTTCAGGCGGTAACTTAATTGATTCCCCTGGTATTCGTGAATTTGGCTTGTGGCATTTAGATGTAGAGCGCGTTACTTGGTGCTTTAAAGAGTTTCGCAAGTTTATTGGCGGTTGCCGCTTTAGAGACTGTAAGCATTTAAATGATCCGGGCTGTATAATTCGCCAAGCAATCGATGATGGTGATATTTCACAGCTACGTTTTGATAGCTACCATAGAATTTTAGAAACAATGGCCGATGGCCGAGCGGGTGCTCGTGCTCCACGCGTATAATTTTTTAGGAAAAAACTTGTGAGTTTAGACAAATTCAAAATCGCAATGCAGTACGCAATGCCAAAACATTTTGTATCCCGTATGGTAGGCAAGTTAGCTGCAGCTAAAGCAGGCGCACTAACAACTACTTTAATTAAATTGTTTATTAAACAATATAAAATTGATATGAATGAAGCGCAATATAGCGACCCAGCTCACTATAAAACGTTTAATGAGTTTTTTACTCGTCCTTTAAAAGAAGGCGTTCGGCCATTAACCACTGAAGATGACATCATTACTCATCCTGTAGATGGTGCCATCAGTCAACTAGGCCCAATTGTTGAAGGCCAGCTTATTCAAGCCAAAGGACATGACTATAGCTTACAAGCTTTACTTGGCGGCTCAGAGCAAGATACAGCGCCATTTTTAGGCGGCGACTTTGCAACGATTTACTTAGCGCCAAAAGATTATCATCGTATTCATATGCCGATTGATGGCACCTTGAGTAAAATGATTTACGTCCCCGGTGATTTATTTTCAGTAAACCCACTTACCGCGCAAAATGTACCTAATCTATTCGCTCGTAACGAACGCGTAGTAGCCATTTTTGAGACTGAAATTGGCCCGCTTGCTATGGTATTAGTGGGTGCAACAATTGTTGCCAGTATCGAAACTATTTGGGCCGGTACAGTTACACCACCAGCAGGTAAAGATGTATTTAGCTGGAACTACAAAACCTCAGGTGAAAATGCAATTACCTTGAAAAAGGGTGAAGAGATGGGTCGCTTTAAATTAGGCTCCACGGTTATTTTAGCCTGGGGTGCTAATAAAGCAGGTATCTTTGATGATCAAAAACCAGGCACAGTGACTCGCATGGGCACACCGTTTGCTAAAATTGATGATTGATGATTGATGATTGATGATTAATACCTAATTAATAATTAAGTTATAACTCATTTTAATTAAAAACGCGGACCGACTAATGCAGTCATGCCGCGTTTTTTATTTAAGCTCTTTCCCCTGCACACTCAGTACACTCGGGCGCTTTAGTTAATTTAAACTGCTGCTGCGCTAAACTTAGCCCATCAAAACGAATAAACTGACTGCCTTGATGATGGCCCAGCAAGATATTAACTGCCAACAGTGCTTGCATCGAGCCAATAACACCTAACAACGGACTAAGCACGCCCGCGTTACTGCAATTAAGCGCCTGCTGTTGCGGTTGTGCTCCAAATATACACCCGTAACAAGGGCTCTGTGGCTGGCGAAAATCAAAACACATCAGCTGCCCTTCACTCGCTATTGCCGCCCCCGACACCAGTGGAATACCCAGTGCCAAGCATTGCTGGTTTACTACATAGCGAGTACTGAAGTTATCGCTGCAATCAAGTACTAAGGTTGCGCCAGTAAAAACTTGCTCAGCATTTTCAGTGGTTAATTTTGCACTTACTGTGTTGATCTTGATTTGATTATTTAAGCTGCTTAATACTTTGCCCGCAGCGCTGACCTTATCTTGCCCTAAATGATTTACTTTATAGAGCACTTGGCGCTGTAAATTTGAAAGCTCAACCTTATCATCATCTAACAAGCTTAATTCGCCAATGCCAGCCGCAGCTAAATACAGTAATGCGGGGCTGCCTAACCCCCCCGCTCCAATTACCACAACGTGAGCGGCTTTGAGCTTTAACTGCCCTTCAAAGCCGACTTCTTTAAGCATTAAATGACGACTGTAACGTAACTGCTCTTTGTCAGATAAAGATCCTTTTATTGCCTCACTCATTGCTATTAATAGCCACTTGTAAATCGGCAATCGCCTGTTGATAGTCACTTGCTTCACTAATAGCCCTAACAACAGCTACACTGCCAACACCGGTTGCAGCAACCTCGCCCGCTCGTGATAAATCAATGCCACCAATAGCTACCGTTGGGTAATCACTCATTAACGGCACAAAACGCTTTAACTTTTCAAGCCCTTGAATTTGCCCTGTCATATCTTTGGTCGTGGTTGGGTAAATAGCGCCAAACGCCATATAACTCGGGCGGTAATTATGAGCGCGCAGCATTTCATAAAAACCATGGGTCGAAATCCCCAAACGCATGCCCGACTCTTTAATGGCCACCAGATTAGCCTCAAGTAAATCTTCTTGACCTAAATGCACACCATAAGCGCCATGTTTGATCGCCAGCTGCCAATGATCGTTGATATACACATTGCCATCGTACTTTTTACCAAGTGTGACCGCCGCAGCAATAGCGTGTTCAAGCTCTTCTTCGCTGGCGTTTTTCATTCTAAGTTGTACAGTTTTAACGCCTTGCGCTAAACACTTTTCTAACCAATCGAGACTATCAACCACTGCATATAAACCAAGCTGTTTGTTTTCACACTCAGTAAAACCTGCCGCCATAGTAAATTCGTTTGGTTGTTCAAAATCCAGCTCATCACCCAGCCAACTACCCGCTTCAATGACTTGTGGGTAATCATCAAGATTATCGGGAAAGCTCGTTTGTGCCACAGGGCCAATTCCTTCACCATAACGAACCGCAGCTTTTAAGCCTTGATTTATATAGGCTTTGGCTAAAATAAAGGCATCTTTAAGCGGGTAACCTTTCGCTAAACACGCTGCAATCACTGACGCCATACTACAACCGGTACCATGGCTGTGCGGCGTTTGAATTTTTTCGTTACCAAGCCAATATTCATTACTGCCATAAGAGCTGGCATCACTGCAGTAATCAATGCAATATCCGCTTGGATAATCCCAATGGCCACCTTTGATCAGCACCGCTTTTGCGCCCCAGCTTTGCAGCTTTTGCGCAGCCTCGATCACAGCACTGGGACCAATTAAATATATCCCAGTGAGCAACTGCGTTTCATGGGTATTCGGAGTGATCACATCCACCAGCGGCAATAAGCATTCTTTAATTGCGCTAACGGTATCTTCTTCTGTCAGTAAGTCACCACTGCTAGCAATGGCCACCGGATCATATACAACCAAAGGCGCAACCGGCCAAGTGGCTTTATAATGTTTTAGATGCTCACTGATCAATTGAATTTGCTGCACATTGGCAAGCATACCAATTTTAATAACACGGGCTTTCATGTCGCTTTCAAGGGCGAGTAATTGCGACTCAATAACATCGGTTGAAATCGGGTTAAGTGCTTCAACGCCTAGGCTGTTTTGCGCAGTCAATGCGGTGATCGCTGTACAACCATGGACGCCAAAACTTTGCATCGCTTTAATATCCGCCTGAATACCTGCACCACCACCAGAGTCAGAGCCAGCAATTGTCCAAACAACATGATTCATAGTTACGTATTTCCTAATTTTTTACTTCATTTATTACTGTTGATGCCAAAATGGCATACCCATAGTGGGCGTAGATGGCGCAGCGACGTCTTTTTCTGGCATCGCCTTTGCTCGGTAAGCAAAACGACCCGCATCAACGGCTGCTTTAAATGCATGACTCATGGTAACAGGGCAGCCCGCCCCTGCAATAGCCGAATTCAATAACACCGCATCATAACCTAATTCAAGCGCTTGGCAGGCGTGTGATGGTAAGCCAAGGCCAGCATCAACAATCAATGTGGTATCGGGTAAGCGCTCCCGAATAGTTTTTAAGTTATATTTATTTAACAAGCCCTTACCTGTGCCAATAGGCGCTCCCCACGGCATCAGTACTTCACACCCTGCATCAGCTAAACGCTGACATAACACTAAGTCGTCAGTACAATAAGGTAATACTTTAAAGCCTTCGGCTAATAAAATCTGTGTCGCTTCCAGTAATGCAAATGGATCTGGTTGCAGGTTATAATCATCACCAATCAACTCAAGTTTTATCCAATCGGTAGCAAACACTTCGCGGCACATTTGTGCCAGTGTAATTGCTTCATTGACACTGTGACAGCCTGCAGTATTGGGTAGAATTTTTAAGCCCGTATCTTTGATCAATTGCCAAAAGTCATCTCCTGCGGCGGCACTTTGTTGACGTCGTAATGACACAGTAACAATCTGCGCGCCAGAGGCAACAATCGAATCGGCCATAACCGCAGGTGATGGATAAAGTGCTGAGCCAATTAATAACCGACTAGTGATCTGCTCACCATAAATACTGAAACTATCTGATATTACGCTACTCATATTAGCCACCTTGGATCGGTGACAGTAATTCAATGCTATCGCCTTCGTTAAGTAAGGTAGTATCACATTGACTACGCGGTATAAATTGACCATTAAGCGCCACTGCAAAAGGCTCTTTTGCTGCAAACTGCGTCAAACCTTGGGCTATATTGGCGTTATCTGCTAACTCAAAATGTTGACCATTAATTGTTATTTTCATACTTACTTTCATAATAAGCCTTATTTTATCCGTGCAATGGCATCGGCCACTAAACTCGGTGCGAGTAAATAACCATGACGATATAAGCCATTAATGCTGATCACATTTTGCTGCTGGGAAATCTGCGGGCGATTATCACTAAATGCAGGACGCAGGCCGGTTTGAATATTCAACACTCGCGCCTCAGCAAAACCACTGTGTACTGTGTACGCTGCTGACAACAACTCAAGAGTCGAACGCACAGTGGCAGCCCCCTTATCTTGTGATTCAATTTCTGTCGCGCCAATTACGTATTGATGATTTGGCTTCGGAGCAATATAAATAGGATAACGCGGGTGCATTAACCGCACTGGCCGCGTTAAATTAACCTCAGGGGCGTACAAACGCACTACTTCACCACGCACTCCGCGTAGCTTACACGCTGCGCTTTTAGCGCCAAGGCCACGGCAATCAATAATATAATCAAACGATTGCTGTAGATTTAGCGATGTTACATCAACCTGTTGTGCAAACTTAAAGCTCACATTACGCTGCTTTAGAGTGTTAAAACTAGCTTGATAAAAAGCCTGATTATCAATTTGCCCTTCGCAAGGTAAATACACACCTTGGTTAAAACGCCCTGTAAGCTCTGGCTCTAATTCAGCAATATGTGCCCCTGTTAACTGATGTCCTTGATGTTCAGCTAAAGGCTTTAAACGCAGTATAAAACTTTGTAAGTCACCTTTATCTTGCTGGTGTGCAACCACAAGTGTGCCTTGCTGTTGGAAAAACACCGCTTCATCAAGTTGCGCTAAAATTCTCGGCCAACGCTTTATTGAATCCAGCCCCATCAAGGCCAAGTCTTGCTCGCAGAATACAGATTCAGCCAGTGGTGCAAGCATCGCCGCTGCCACTCTTCCTGCACTATCAAGCGCTTGTTCGTCACCCGCTTCATAAACAGTTACCCGATGCTGTAAACTCAACTCAAGCGCCGTTAAACGCCCCGTTAAACCAAACCCCACCACCGCAATATTGTAAGACATGAGAATCCTTAATTCAGTTTTCTAGCTACAAGAGTAAAGTTAGCGAGCTTTTCACTCGCCAACTCTCTAACTCGCTAACTAGTTTTTAAACCGCTTTATGATAAATCTCTGAGCCGCTTTGTTTAAATTCGGCTGATTTAGCTTGCATCTCGGCTTCAACATCGACCATTTTGATCTCAATAGCATCACCTACGTTGTTAGGATCTATGCCTCTGGCTTCTAGATCTTTAGCGTATTCTCTTACTTCTTGGGTGATTTTCATTGAGCAGAATTTTGGCCCACACATAGAGCAAAAATGCGCTACTTTGCCAGATTCTTGTGGCAGTGTTTCGTCATGGTATTCACGAGCACGAACAGGGTCTAAACCAATATTAAATTGGTCATGCCAGCGGAACTCAAAACGCGCTTTTGATAACGCATTATCACGCTCTTGCGCTCCGGGATGACCTTTGGCTAAATCGGCGGCATGAGCGGCAATTTTATAGGTGATCAGCCCTTCTTTAACGTCTTCTTTATTTGGTAAACCTAAATGCTCTTTTGGTGTGACATAACACAGCATTGCACAGCCATACCATGCAATTTGCGCCGCCCCAATACCAGAGGTGATATGGTCATAGCCTGGGGCGATGTCAGTTGTCAGCGGGCCAAGGGTGTAAAAAGGTGCTTCGTCGCAATGCTTAAGCTGCTCTTCCATATTAGCTTTGATCATATGCATTGGCACATGCCCTGGGCCTTCAATAAACACTTGTACATCGTGTTTCCACGCGATTTTGGTCAGCTCACCTAACGTACGCAGTTCACTAAATTGCGCGTCATCGTTGGCATCTGCAATTGAACCAGGACGCAGGCCATCTCCTAATGAGAAACACACATCGTACTGTTTCAAAATCTCACAAATATCTTCAAAATGAGTATAAAGGAAGTTTTCTTTATGATGCGCTAAACACCATTTCGCCATAATTGAACCGCCGCGCGACACAATCCCAGTGACACGTTTTGCCGTCATTGGAACGTAGCGTAATAACACCCCCGCGTGAATAGTAAAGTAATCCACACCCTGCTCGGCTTGTTCAATTAGAGTATCGCGGAAAATTTCCCACGTTAGATCTTCGGCAACCCCATTTACTTTTTCAAGCGCTTGATAAATAGGCACTGTACCAATTGGCACTGGTGAGTTACGTACTACCCATTCACGAGTTTCATGAATATAACGACCCGTTGATAAATCCATAACTGTGTCAGCGCCCCAGCGGGTTGACCAGACCATTTTTTCAACTTCTTCTTCAATAGATGAGCTAACTGATGAGTTGCCAATATTAGCGTTCACTTTCACTAAAAAATTGCGCCCTACAATCATCGGCTCGGTTTCTGGGTGATTAATGTTGTTAGGTAAAATCGCACGACCACGGGCAATTTCATCACGCACAAATTCAGGAGTAATAAACTCAGGGATACTCGCACCAAACGACTCGCCTTGGTGCTGCTGTGCTAATAACTCTTTTTGAAGTTGCGCACGGCCCATGTTTTCACGAATTGCGACATATTCCATTTCCGGTGTGATAATACCTTGGCGAGCATAATGCATTTGCGTGACATTTTTACCGGCTTTAGCGCGGCGAATTTTTGGGAGATGCTCAAAACGAATATGATCAAGGCCTTCATCGGCCATGCGTTGCTGAGAAAACTGCGAGCTGACTGAGCCTAAAATTTCAGTATCTCTACGGCTTTCAATCCACTGTTCGCGGTACTTATCCAGCCCTTTACGAACATCTAGAGTAAAATCAGGATCTGTGTATGGGCCTGACGTATCATAAACACGCAGTGGTGCATTTGATTCGTACACTGGGTTTTCATCGGTGCCACCGATAAAGGTATCACTCAAAGTAATTTCACGCATACCAACACGCACATTATCTTGCGTACCTTGTACATAAACTTTGTGTGAGCTTGGAAATGGTTGCCCAGTAAGGTTATAAATATAATCTGATGCAGCCGCACGAGTTTCGCGGCGAGACGGTTTATTTGATGTGTTTGACATGACTTACCTCATTGCTAAAAGGGTTGTCTTGTCAGATACTGCTGTGCGATAAAAAGCAACGCAATAGAGAGTAGCAAATGCTACATGGATCGTAGATTGGTGTTACAAAAAAGCACTACCAACCTTGGCAGCCACAGTGCTTATGCCCAAAACTGGCGCACAAGCACCCGTTTTAGGCAGCTTGTTCCCTACGCAGGTGTTAGCCTGATCAGGTTCACGGATCCCGCTTTCGCGATCTCAGCCTTTAAGTTAAAAACTCAAGGCACTCCGACAAGTAAAATTCTATATATTGTTCGCTAACGAGTGTACGTTAGATATTGCAAGCCTGCAAGAGATCAACTTGCGGGAATAAACGCAAATGTTTGCTCGCCATTTAAAACCAATTGCTGATCTTGAATTTGCAGTGGCACACCTTGCTTTAACGCATTTAAAAACTGCAGTTCAAACTCGTCCAACTCATCTCCGCATGATTTACGGGTCATACCTAATTTATTCACCGTTAAATGATTATCATCAAGTTGACCTTCACCAAAAAATTTATTACAACCAGCAAAACCATTGACTTGCAGAGCTTCAATAAAACTTAATGATGCTGAATATGATGCAGGGATTGCTAAACCATCAACCCGTGATAGTTGCCACTTAGTGTATTTTAATTGCTCACTGGTGACTGTCCCTGTCGATGAGCAGCCAATACATAAACCGATTATAAGCATCGGGATTGCTGCTAATTTCATGTAATTACTAACCTAAAACTCAATTGCAACATGATAACAATAAATAACAGTTTATACCGTTAATAATGCATGTTTTTAATGTAAAAAAATGTTCTAAGATAGTAAAAAAGGTGGCACCGGAAAATTACTCAGACTTAAATAGTAGATCAACTTGCTCGGGCAAAAATGGCCGACCTAGATCATTCACCGCGGTGCCAATCACCAGTGCCTTTAACATCACTTTTTCATCATGCTTTCGTACCACGGTTTGTCGAAAGCCAAACTTTAAGCGACTAATACGCTCAGGCTCTACAGCAACATAAAACTCATCGCCGGGCATTAGTGATTGCTTGTAATCCATCTCGCTACGCATTACGACTAAATTAATTTTATCGCGAGTAAGCTGAGCAAAATCAACCCCATTCGCATGCAAAAACTCATGGCGCGCATGCTCTAGGTAATTAAAATACACACTATTATTTACAATGCCTTGTAAATCGCATTCGTAGTCGCGTACTTTAAAGTCAACTTTAAAGGTCATATTTGTATTCCTTATTATGTATACTGTGCGCGTTTATAGCACATAAATATAACTGGTATCACGACTTTAATGAGAATAGTTGCTATCATGCAAGTCCTTAAAATGGAGTTAAGTAATAGAATGAAACTACGCCTGTCTTTAATTACTGCCGCGCTTTTACCTTTGATAAGCGCCCCAGCTTTTGCTGAAGATACTGATCTTGAAAAAATACTCGTCACCGGAGACTTTCAAAAAGAAAGCATTCAAACCCTTAGTGCCAGTGCCAGTTTATTTAGCGAACGCGAAATTAATGACCGAGGCGCTAGTTTTCTAGACGAAATGCTTGCCAGTGCTGCCAACGTAAATTTTACCGCTGGTGCTTCTCGTGGCCGTTACATCCAAATTCGTGGGGTTGGTTTACGCTCACAATTTGTTGACCCTATTAACCCTTCTGTTGGCTTAGTGATTGATGGCATTAATTATTCAGGGTTAGGTGGTAGTTCATTACTGTTTGATGTTAACCAAGTTGAGATTTATCGCGGTCCGCAAGGTACTCGCTTTGGTGCTGATGGTATGGCTGGTATGATCCAAATGGAATCAGCCGATCCAACTTTTGATCCAAGCGTCAAAGTGCAGCTAGGCGCAGGTAACTACAACAGTTATGAAGCCGGTGTTGCCGCAGGTATTGGTATTACAGACAGCACCGCAGTGCGCGCTAGTATTTATCAACGTGAGTCTGATGGTTATGTTGATAACCTATATTTAAACGAGTCAACACAACAGCAAGATGAACTGGTTAGTCGTTTTAAACTACACAGCCAACTTACAGATCACCTTCGCACAGAATTAAGCGTTCATTATATTGATATCAATAACGGCTATGATGCATTTACGCTTGATAATAGCCGTAATAGTGTAGCCGATAACCCAGGCCAAGATAACCAAGAAAGTATCGCGATAGGTCTTGCCAACATCTACACTGGCTTTGATTGGTTTGATGTCAGTTTAAACTTATCAGGTATTGATAGTGATTTAGTTTATAGCTTTGATGAAGACTGGGTATGTAACGATATTAATAAGCCGCAGTTATGCGGTGCAGGACTGCACCCCGATGGTTATAGCTACGAAGACGCTTATTATCGTGATCGCAAAGATAAAACCGCTGAATTACAATTCAATGGCAAGTCTCGCGATTGGGTGGCTGGAATTTATTACCAAGGAAAAGACGTAGATCTTGACCGCCAGCGTCGAAAGTTTTCTGACCATGAAGCTTTTAACTCAACTTATGAAGTGAGCAATGTAGCGGTATATGGTCAATTAGCTACAGTCATCAATCCAAAAACAACATTAATTACCGGTTTGCGTGTTGAGCAATACCAAGGGGATTATACTGATAGTAACGGATTTATTGTTGACACTGATGATGTGATGGTCGGTGGTAAACTTGCACTAGAGTATCAAGTGATTGACCGTACCATGATTTATACCAGCCTGACTCGTGGTTACAAAGCCGGTGGAATTAACTCAGAAGCGCTCGCAAAAGCAAAAGAATTCGAGCTTGGCGCCGACTTTTTTAAACAACACACAACCTTTGAACCTGAGTATTTATGGAATGGTGAATTTGGCGTTAAAGGTAGCTCGTTAGATGAAAAATTCATCCTACGCTTAGCAGCTTTTTATATGTACCGTGAAGATATGCAATTAAAGTCATGGTTAGTAGAGGATCAAAACTTCACTAGTTACTTTGATAATGCTGGCTCAGGTGAAAACTACGGCCTTGAAATTGAAGGCAGTTATCAGTTAACTGATAACTTGTTTTTCACCGGTAGTGTTGGTTACTTAGATACTAAGATAAACGATTATGTTGCCAGAACAAGCCTCTACTCCCCCCCATTAGATCAAGATGGTCGCGAGCAATCACAAGCGCCTAAATACCAGTATGCATTCACGGCTCGCTATAACTTTACTGATGAGTTATTTGCTACAATCGGCATTGAAGGTAAAGATAATTATTACTTCTCAGATAGCCACAACTCGCAGGCACCGAACATTAATTTAGTTAATTTAACTGCTGGTTACGAGGCTGAGCAATGGTCAATTCGCGCTTGGGCACGTAACGTGTTTGATGAAGAAGTACCTACACGTGGTTTTGAATTTGGTAACGACCCACGCGAAGGGTATGCAACTCACACATACACTCAGCTTGGCGAACCAATGGTTGCCGGCGTCACATTTATCTACGAGTTATAAAAACGAGTTTCAAGGGATAAGTTAAAAGGTAAAAGCTAGATTACTTTTACCTTTTCTTAACCTTGAATCTTGAGCCTTTTAAGCCCTACCTACATCAAACGCGATGACTTCTTTTATGGTGTTTTTTTGCGTTGCTAACATCACTAACCTATCAACCCCTAATGCTACTCCTGCGCATTGTGGTAAACCATGCTCAAGAGCGGCGATTAAACGGGTGTCCATAGGCACTTGTGTTAAGTTATTCGCTTTGCGGTATGCGTTATCTTCAGTAAAACGTTTAGCTTGCTCCTGTGCATTGGTGAGCTCATTAAAACCATTCGCCAGCTCCATGTTCTGATAATAAAGCTCAAACCGCCCAGCGACTCTAATATCATGCTCACAAATACTCGCCAGTGCGGCTTGCGATGCAGGAAAATGATAAATAAAACAAGGTTTTTGTTGGCCAATTGTTGGCTCAACTTTCATACAAAATAATAATTGTAGTAACGTATCACGGTGGGTTTCATGCTTAGCGATATCAGCAAACCCCTGTTCACAGGCAAGTGTTTGTAACTGTTCAATAGTGGCACTGAGCGGATCAAGTCCTAATGCTTTGGTAAAAGCATCTTGATAGGTTAAACGCTCTGCAGGTGGAACATTTAAGATAAGCTGCATTAATTCATCAATTTCATCCATCAGCGCAAACTCATCAAACCCAGGGCGATACCATTCCAACATAGTAAACTCAGGATTATGATGGCTGCCCGCCTCTTCGTTACGAAATGCCTTACAAATTTGGTAAATAGCACCACTGCCGGCTGCCAATAATCGCTTCATGGCAAATTCTGGTGATGTTTGTAAGTAAAGCGGTAAGCCTTTAGCGAAACCGGGGCCAATAAACTGCGTTTTAAAACTCGCTAAATGAACATCAGTAACACTCGCTGCACTTAAACTAGGCGTATCAACTTCCATAACGTGGCGTTGGTAAAAGAATTCCCGAATAGTGCGTAAAATTGCGGCTCGTTGTGCCAAAGTATTTACTTGTGCGCTTGGTTGCCAAAGATCTGCTGACATATTTTCTCCAAAAAAAATCCCAGCTTAAGCTGGGATTTATTAAGCTATATTAAAGTTACTTAACACGGCTTACATATTCGCCGTTACGGGTGTCGACTTTAATTACTTCACCGATTTGTACGAATAATGGTACACGCACAACAGCACCAGTACTTAGCGTTGCTGGCTTACCACCAGTACCTGCTGTGTCGCCTTTAAGACCAGGATCTGTTTCAGTGATCTCAAGCTCTACAAAGTTAGGTGGTGCAACAGCTATTGGATTGCCGTTCCACAAAGTAATAGTACATACATCATTTTCAACTAACCATTTACCAGCATCGCCAAGCGCTTTTTCATCAGCTGCGATTTGTTCAAATGTTTCGTTATTCATGAAATGCCAAAATTCACCATCAGTGTAAAGATACGCAAGATCGGTATCCATTACATCAGCACCCTCTACTGACTCACCTGATTTAAAAGTTTTTTCAAGTACTTTGCCAGAGATAAGTTTACGAATACGAACACGGTTAAACGCTTGGCCTTTACCAGGTTTTACCATTTCATTTTCTAAAATACTGCAAGGCTCGCCGTCCATCATAATTTTTAGGCCGCCCTTGAACTCGTTGGTGCTATAATTCGCCATCGTTTCCTCTATCTAATAATTTCGAGTAATCTACCTACCAATGATACAAAGAAATGAAGCAAATTTGCATATAAACTGGCAAAAAGAATTAGCTAATGTTGTTACTTGCCCAAGCACCTTGCTAGAAATGCTAGGTTTATCAAGCATGGCCGACGAAAAAGACCTCAAAGCACGAGCTCTTTTTCCGGTACGTGTGCCTGTGCCTTTTATCAAAAAAATGCGTTATGGCGATATTAATGACCCATTATTGCTGCAAGTCATGCCGCGCCACCAAGAGTTTATCGCTAAAACAGGTTTTGATAAAGATCCATTAAAAGAGCAAAACAACGCTCAACCAGGATTATTACACAAATATAAATCCCGAGTTTTAGTGATGTTTAAAACTGGTTGCGCCGTTAATTGCCGTTATTGCTTTCGTCGCCATTTTCCATACCAAGAAAATCAGCTAAATAAACGCAGCTTAATTGCAGCGCTCGATTACATAAAATCGGATGCTAATATTAACGAGGTGATTTTAAGTGGTGGTGATCCGTTAATGGCCAAAGACGACGCAATTAGTTGGTTTATGGATGAGCTTGAACAATTACCACAAATTAAACGAATGCGAATTCATAGCCGCCTACCGGTGGTGATCCCATCTCGCGTTACTGACCAACTGTGCGAACGTTTTGCAAAGTCTCCACTTAAAATTGTGTTTATTAATCACATTAACCATGGCAACGAGATTGATGATGATTTTAAAGTGGCAATGCAAAAACTCAAAAAGGTAGGTGTCACATTGCTCAATCAAGCGGTGCTATTAAAAGATGTAAATGATACCAGCGAAGCGCAAGTCGCATTAAGCGAAGCGTTATTTGATGCCGACGTACTGCCTTATTATCTATATTTACTTGATAAAGTTGAAGGAGCGAGTCATTTTGATATCGACGAATCACAGGCACGCAAAATAATGGCAGAAATGCTTATCGCATTGCCAGGATTTTTAGTACCAAAGCTGATGCGCGAAATCGGCGGTCAAAAAAGTAAAACGCCGATTGACCTCAAGCTTTTATAAACACAAGGCTTAAACGTATACGTTAACGTTATTACCAAGCGAAGCTGTAACTGATTTTGCTGGCGTTTGCGCAGCGCTCGAACTAGCGGCACCTTCAATGAGTGCCAGTGCTGCTGCACCATCCGCTTTTTGCTGTTTTTTTGCCAATGCTGCGCTGTATACTTCGCCACTTTGACCCGCGCCACTCATGGCCGGTAGATTTCCACCTGATATATTCATAGCTCATACCTGACTTTTTAGTTTATTACCCGTATTATATCGGCATTGCGGTCTAAAGCTTTAGGAAAAAAATGGATTCAATTATTGAACAACTCAATGCCAACTTAAAAATTGTTTATCGTCAGTCACTTGACGCAGATAAAAAATTAGATGAGTTGCAACAACAAGGCTTAGGTAAATTTACAGCGTTATTTCCTGCCGATGCTGGTTTTACCTTTGAAGCAAAGCGCTTCAAACCTTATGTGTTAGATGTAGCTGCAGATGTAGAAAGCTTAAGTTCAGAAGGTTTTAGTGAAGAAAAGCTAAAAACCACTGTTATTAAATTACAACAGTTACTGCAATTACTCGCAACGTTCAAGTAACTAAAAAAGCGCTAACATTAAACTGTAGCGCTTTTTACTCTTAATTTAGCTTGGGGTGACAACTGGCAGTAATTCTTTATCAAACCAATCAGTGATCAAACGTTTTTCATAGTAAAACTGTTCATCACGGCCCATTTTAATTTTATCCATAAAGCCCATATCTTTTAATTCGACTTTATCGCTTTGACAAATCACGTTACCGTCTTTATCAGTAACCGAATATTGAAACTCAATGCGTGGAAAATAAATTGGTTTTACAATACGTAAATCATTCATACCGCCAAAGCGTACATCACCGGCTAAATCCAGCTCAGTCACTTCAACATTAAACTTATATCCTTCGGGCAACTTTTCTGCCAGTTTATTAAAGTGCTTTTCGAAACTGCTCGCTACATGTTTATGGTATGAGCCTTTAGGTTCATTTGAAGGACGTACATCACGGTAGTCATTGAAGTCTTGCCATTTAACGACAGCTTCTCCTGCTTGAGCAAATACCGGCAGCATAACTAACATAGCCATCGCTACTTTTTTAAATGTATTCATTGTCTATCTCCAAAATGCCCGTGGGCTAATGTAGTTGAAATAATAGCATTAACAACTTAACTATAGCTTAATACTATTCACCATCATTGTTATCATTTACGTAAAACATGTAACCAGACACCAGTTAACTATGATTAATTGATACCGTAACATCATGGAGCAACAAAAAGATCAGATAAAGCATGTATTGAAGTGCTATTTATGATGAAATTACAACTATACACCTTCACCTTATATATGGAGATTTCATGACAATTTTAGTAACAGGTGGCGCGGGATACATAGGCTCACACACTGTTGTTGAATTATTACAACAAGATAATGATGTTGTTATCATTGATAATTTAAGCAACTCGAGTGTGGAATCACTTGAGCGTGTAAAAAAAATCACTGGTAAAACTGTGCACTTTTATCAAGGTGACATCCTTGATAAAACATTTTTGGCCAGCGTGTTTGCAAAACATACAATTGAGAGTGTTATTCATTTTGCCGGTTTAAAGGCTGTCGGTGAATCAATGGTGAAACCCATTGAGTATTACCAAAATAACGTGCAAGGTACGCTGACTCTCGTTGATGCTATGCGCGATGCAGGTGTGTTTAAACTCGTATTTAGCTCATCGGCAACAGTATATGGTGATCCAGCAAGCCTGCCAATTCAAGAAGATTTCCCGGTAGGTGGCACTACTAATCCGTACGGCACATCAAAACTGATGGTTGAAATGATGTTACAAGACATCGCTAAATCAGATGAGCGCTTTGCATTTGCAATTTTGCGTTACTTTAATCCCGTAGGTGCGCACGAGTCAGGCCTAATTGGTGAAGATCCCAATGGTATTCCAAACAACTTATTACCTTACATCGCGCAAGTGGCAGTGGGTAAATTAAAGCAGCTGGGTATCTTCGGCGATGACTATGATACGGTTGATGGTACTGGTGTGCGTGATTACATCCATGTTGTTGACTTAGCGCTTGGTCATTTAAAGGCACTTAATAAAATAAACCAAGATACCGGTGCCCATGTTTACAATCTTGGCACCGGTAATGGTTATTCGGTGCTACAAATGCTCAACGCATTTAGCAAAGCCTGTGGTAAAGATATTCCGTATCAGGTATCACCTCGTCGCCCAGGTGATATTGCAGCTTGTTATGCTGCGCCTGAAAAAGCCCTTAGTGAACTTGATTGGCAAGCAGAGCGTGGTATCGATGTGATGATGCAAGATACGTGGCGTTGGCAAAGTAATAACCCAAATGGGTATAAATAGCTAAACTTAAACCAGCTTCAATAAGCTGGTTTTTTTATATTTTTTGAAATAAAAAGTCTCGTTTACCACTCTTTTACAGTATCTATATTTAATCACCTATAAAAAATGCAACCAACCTATACTCGTTTCAGTATTCATTCACTGCTAATTATTAGCTTATCGCTATTGGGTCTTAGTCTCTTATTAGGAGCAGGGGTAAATAATGTGCATGCTATTTTCAATTTTTATCAATTAGCCAATGTAATCCCTGAAACTGGGCAATCAATACTCGCAGGAGTGGCTTTTTTAGTAACCGCTTTATTTATTATTTTAAGTTTAAAACAATCACGTTTTCAGACCCCTGCTTTTGTTAGCCTGATCACTATTGCCGTTATACCGCTTGTTACCTTATTAAGTGAAAGCCGCTGGATGACTGACTTAGGTGGCTTCCCAATTATAGGCTCTGGGCAAGGTATAATTAAGTACACTGCACTTGTTTCTCTCGCTATTTACCTTTATAAACCGCAGCGCTTGTCGGCTCAAGGCATGGCAATTTTGAATTTCTTTCCTGTTGCATTAGTGCTTATTTGGATTGGTGGTATGAAATTTTACGAGTTTGAAGCAAATGGAATTATATCACTGGTATCAACCTCTATTTTTATGTCTTGGTTATATACCTTATTTTCAGTGCAAACAGCGTCTAATCTAATTGGTGCGTACGACATCTTTTTTGCTTTAGCACTCGCTCTGGCTATCATTAAAAAGCATCCATTAGCCATTTATGTTGCGGCTCTTGGCTGCAGTGCCGTATTTTTAATGACGCAGACATTTTTATTCTCAGCTGAAGGAGCTTTTGACAGCTCAACACTACTTGCAAGATTAGGCCTTTTTGTTATTAAAGACTTATGGTTTATCGCAAATTTACTGGTAATTGTTAGCTTTGCAAAAAAGAGTCTTAATTAACTACCATTTCAATAACATATTTAATAATGTGTATTGTAAGATCTAAAAAGCGCTATCACTTAACCAATCGTGGTAGCGCCTTATAAATATATACTTTTATATTTTGAGTTTAAATACACATCACTACAACCTGTTTACGTCTGTGCCCATTGCCTTAATAAATTATGATACACGCCAGTTAACCTAACAATCTCAGGGCTATCGCTGACTTTTTCGCGCAAGCTTTGAATCGACATATCCAACTCAAATAGCAAACCACGCTTTTCATCGCTATTAACCATGCTCTGCAACCAAAAAAATGAAGCTAAACGTCGCCCCCGAGTTACGGGAGTGACTTTATGTAAACTGGTTGATGGATACAACACCATACTACCTGCAGGGAGTTTTACTGTGTGAGAGCCATAAGTATCTTCAATAACGAGTTCGCCACCATCATAGTCTTCTGGTTCGCTCAAAAATAACGTCATTGATAAATCCGTACGAATTTTCACTGGTGTGCCAGGTACTTGTCGAATCGCATTATCAACATGAATACCAAACGATTGGCCACCTTGGTAACAGTTAAATAAAGGTGGAAAAATTTTTGCAGGCAACGCCCCTGACATAAATAGATCACTGCGAGCCAGAGCCCCCATAACTATATCACCAAGCTCTTTGGCTGCAGCGCTTTGCTCAGGTAATTGTAAGTTATTTTTGGTCTTCGTTGATTGATAACCTGCGGTAACACTGCCATCAGTCCATTGCGCGGCCAATAAAACATTACGGCAATAAGCGACTTCATCAGCACTAAGCAAGTCTGGTATTTTTAATAGCATGGAAGTTCCCAAATCTTAAAAAAACAGGCTAATAAGCATTAACCTGTTTAATAAGCTTTAACCTATTCAACAAACATTAATTTGTAATTAGAAAGAATAACTAGCCGTTAGTGTAAAATAACGACCTTGACCAGGAATAAAGTGTCCGCCACCTAGTTTATCTTCATAATCTTCATCCGTTAAATTCTCACCATTAAACTGAATGCTTAACTGCTCAGTTGCTTGATAAGAAAGCATCATATCGAACAAAACATAACTGTCGGCTTTACGACTGGTCGCTGAATTACCATTATAACGCTCACCAATATATTGTGCGCCAAAACCTGCAGCTATCGCGTCGCTAAAGTCATATCGAGCCCAAACACTGTAGCTATTTTTAGGTGCTCGAGCCAAGTTATGCCCAACATCACCATCAACCGTAGATTCAGTAACTTCGCTATCTTGATAGCTATAAGAACCGATGATACTTAATTCATCGGTGATAATACCTGTTGCAGACAACTCTAAACCTTGCACTCGTTGCTCACCATCAAGCACTTCAACACCACGCTGATCACTATTAGGATCATCCACGCGCGCATTAGTTTTAACCGTTCTAAAAATAGCGGCACTGGTCATCAACTTATCATCAAGTAAATTCCATTTAGTGCCTAACTCATAGCTTTGGCTCTTCTCCGGATCTAACTCACTTGAATTACCACGAGTAGATACTGCAATGCCTTCAGCCGATGGGTTATACGAGTTACCTGCACCAAAGTAAATGCTGCTATTTTGACTTGGCTTATATACAGCAGATGCGTTCCAACTAGTCATGGTATCGCTAGTTGAGATCGTTAATGCTGGATCCTTGTAATCATACTGATAATCGCTATCGTACTGCTCTGAACGTAAACCCGCAGTTAATTGCCAATATTCATTAAATGTAATTGTATCAAATGCATAAATTGCACGGGTTTTAGCAACCGCTTCAGTACTAGTGCCATCACGACCATACTGACCAGTGTAAGGTAAATAAGCATCTGGGTTGTATAAGTCATTCAGCGCTGGTTCGTTCTTTAAATTATCAGCTACCAATGCAGTCACATTCCAACGGCTAAATGTCTCGTTAGTTAATTCAACACCAGTAACCACATTATGTTTTACACCAGCAAAATAGTACTCACCAACTAAATCAAGTTGCAGTGTAGCCAATTCATTGCGCGTATCGCGATTTTTAACGTCGCTCATTCTGATATCAGTTGTTGTTTTTACATCAATAAAACGCGGCGCTGTCACTGTATCTTTTCGCTCTACACGACCAATGCGACCTTGGGCACGTAGCGTGGTTGTTTGCGACAAGTCATACTCGTACTTTGCAGTTGTTGAATACGCTTCGATATCTTCAAAATCACGATATACGTTACCGTAAAAATTAGTGAAATTCACCGGTGGCGCTGCATTTTCGCTACCAGCAAGTTCAGCAACAGGGCTAGAACCAACCCACGGAATACCGTAATCAGACATATTATCTTGATTCTGATAATCAGCATTAAGATTAAAACGGCTATTGGTTCCTAAACCAGTCGCAAACGAAACCGCGACTGCTTGTTTTTCTTTTTCAACATGATCACGCCCAGCAACATCCCCTTTATCAACCAGTAAATTGACACGTAGCGCTGATGTTTCAGCCACTTTAAAGTTACTATCTATTTGCGCGCGGTAATCACTCTCTGTGCCTAAACGCAGCGAAGCATCATTAAATTCATCCAACGTCGCCGTTTTTGTAGTTAAGTTAATACTACCGCCCGTTGAACCTCGACCTGTTGTCGCTGAGCTTGGGCCTTTTGCAACTTCGATTTGCTCAACGTTATAAGTATCACGGTCGTACCCGGCAATATCACGAATACCATCGATAAAAATATCATTGGCAGCACTAAAACCACGAATAGATAAACTGTCACCAGCTGGCGCACCGCCTTCACCCGCCGCCAATGAAATACCCGAAACATTACGTAACGCATCTTGCAAACTATCTACATTTCTATCTTTCATCACAGCTTTGTTAATAACCGTTATTGATTTTGCAGTATCAACCAACGGCTGGGTGTTCTTTATTGATGATGATTTTTCAACTTTATAGCTTTGTTCCGATTGCGTTTTTGCTTTGGTTACTGATAGCTCTTGTATATTTTCAGCTCCTTGAGCAGACGCCCAAGTTGATAAAGTTGCGGTAACAAAAGCAGCCAGCGGTTTTATATAAGTTCGGCGTTTATTAGTCATTTTACCCATTTTAGCTCCATTAGCAGGGAACTTGCTAACACGTTGTTTTTGTAGCAAGTCATTTAAGCACGTTGATTTAAGTTCGGCGGAATCCTAGCACTGAGTAATATTAATGTAAATGCGAAATGTTATCACTTGTATTATTTTATCAATCATTGTACTATTTTTCACACTTTTAAACTTACGTAACGCGACTGTAAATGCACAGTAAACTTGGGGGCATGAGTGGCGTAAAAAATTAAGTTTAAGCGCTTAAAAATCAAGGTTTTTTAATTTTATAAAGTTAAAGCCAGAGCTTGGCTTTGTACTGTAAATGGTTATTACTTTTAGGGCATTACTTAGCATATGCAACGTTTTATAAAATCTGTTGGGGCAGTTATTTTACTAAGCTCATTCTCAAGCTTAGCTGATCCGGTTAGCGAACTTGAAAACCTCGTTAATCAGTGGTTACAAATAGAACAACAAACTAGTGAGTTAGAAACACATTGGCTAGAAAAAAAAACCTCGATGCAACAAACATTAATCTTACTTGATGCAGAGCAAGCACAACTCAAACAGCTAAACCAAAATCGTCAAAAGAACACCTCTGAGCTGGCAGAAAAGCGCACTGCGCTAATTCAACAACAAAGCCAGCTTGAGACCGATGAAAACGCGCTCAATAGTCAATTAATCCAGCTCAGCCAGCAATTGCGCTCACTGCAAGTACAATTACCTCCCCCATTACTGGCGAGCTGGCAAAGTATTGGCGATCTAGATAACGAAAGCCTAGATGCGAATGAAAAGCTACAAATTGCTTTAAAAATGCTTGGCCAATTGGCTGATTTTCAAAACCGAATTTCAATTCATGAAATGGCAATCAGTAATAGTGAAGGTAAAGAAATATGGGTAAAACAGCTTTATTTGGGTGCCGCACAAGCATGGTTTGTTAGTAATGATTTAAGTTATGCGGGCATTGGCTTCCCTTCTGAGTTAGGTTGGCAATGGCAATTTGATACTGAGATTGATGGCGAGCAAATTGCCCACGGTATCGCTGTACAAGAAAAAAAACAAGCAGCTCACTGGCTTACCTTGCCTGTATTTAGCTATGCAGCTAAGGAGCTGACGCCATGAAACGATTCTGTACTTTTTGGTTTGTTACACTACTGAGTTTTAGCCAAGTAGTAACAGCCGCGACTGCGGATGCTGCCAAACAACAATTGCTAACGGATATTAAAACGGCGCAGAGCGTTTTAAATAAAGCACAACAGCGGATTGCCAAACAGCAAACCACTATGGCACAACAGATATTTGAAAAACAGCAAGCACTTAAAAAAGAGCGTGAGCAAGCGACACTCAATCGCCGTTTAGCTGATGAAGACACATTGAGTTTAACCCAGCTACAAACACGCTTAGATAGCTGGCAACAACAACAGCAATATCGGCTAAATTTACTCAACCGATTTACTCGTCAATACGCTCAGCAAGCGCAAAGTAAAAACGATCAACAAGCACTTTTGAATGATGTAGTCGCGGTGATAGAGCAGCAAACTGCGGCATTATACCCAGAGTTTAAAAAGCAAAATATAGTATTGAAAAATGGCGAACTGACCGCAGCTACAACATTACAAGTAGGTCCCGTGGCTTGGTTTAGTGTTGCACAGCCAAAACTAACCGGCCTGCTTTCATCAGCAGCTAACGTTGCAGTACCAAAAGTAGCTATAGTTCAATCAAGTGATGAGAATAACCCATTTGATATTGCTTACTCACAAGTAAATACAAACTCAGCTAAGGTCGCAGCTTCTTTAACATTTGATCCAAGTTTAACCCGCTTAGTTGCCAGTCAAGCGCAACAAGAAGGTGCAGTTGAACATCTTGAAAAAGGTGGCTTATGGGCAATC
Organism: Pseudoalteromonas sp. SG43-6; assembly: GCF_014164365.1. Lineage (NCBI taxonomy): Bacteria > Pseudomonadati > Pseudomonadota > Gammaproteobacteria > Alteromonadales > Pseudoalteromonadaceae > Pseudoalteromonas > Pseudoalteromonas sp. SG43-6. Next base: position 4,002 of record NZ_JACJEZ010000059.1, on the reverse strand, counting down.
CCTATTATTTTATTTGCATGTTTTGCATTATTAATTGCGCTATTCAAGGCATATCAATTATTTAGCCTTAGTAAGATCAAAGCTGTCTCGACGCTGACTTTACAAACTGCGTTTAATCAACCTGAGCAACACAGCTTCAGCGGAATGCAAGCAACGCTGTTTCAACTCTCTGTTGATAGCAACATAGGACAAATAAGAGATGACCAGTTATTTAATCAGCTGATGCATAATAAACACAAGCTTGATAACTACATTGGCGCAATCGCGATCACAGCATCGGTAGCACCGCTACTGGGCTTATTGGGCACAGTCAGTGGCATGATTGAAACATTCAAAATGATGACGTTATTTGGCTCAGGCGATCCAGAAGTGGTATCTGGTGGTATTGCCCAAGCTTTGATCACTACCGAGCTTGGCCTCGTTGTTGCCATACCAGCATTAGTACTCAATGCGCTACTATCGCGTAAAGCTAAAGCCTATTACACCCAACTTGAAGCGTTCGCACTGCAACTTAGTCAACTTGAGGTGAAAAATGTTTGAGCAACTGTTCGATAATTTTATCTGCTGGCTTATCATCCTATTAGCGCTATTTGTTTATCAGCTCATTTGGCACGATATCCTGCATTTAAAACAATATAAACTGCAACGCCAAGGTTACTGGCACGATGTCAGCTCTATTTTGACCGCTGCGCTGCCATTACTTGGTTTATTAGGCACCATTATTGGTTTACTCGATACATTTAAAGTGATGTCGCAAGGCGAAAACGAATTAATGAGCGAAGCGATAAGTAATGCTCTACTCACTACACAACTGGGGTTAGTCTGCGCAATTCCTGCATGGCTGATGCAAGCTTACTTGCTGTACGTAACACGTAACAGTGCTATCCAACAGCAAGCGAGCTAAGCCAATGCAAGCACGTTTAAAACAACGCCTAGAACAACAGTCTGCGCATCATATTGATATGTCACCACTATTAGATGTGGTATTTATACTATTGATTTTCTTTATTGTAACCACCGTTTTCGTTCGCGAAAGTGGGGTCGAGGTTGATAAACCGCAAGCCGTCTCAGCAAGCAGATTAAAGCAACAAGTTATTTTTCTTGCCATAACTGATAGCCAGCAGGTTTACTTTGACGGTAGCCAAATTGGCGTGGCCGGTGTGCGCAGCAGCGTAGAGCAAATGCTAAAACAACAGCAAAGACCGGTAGTGATCCAAGCTGATAAAACCGTACCAACCGAGCTATTAGTAAAGGTAATAGACGAAGCAAAACTTGCTGGTGCAGCAACCGTTAACTTAGCGACCCAGCAATAATATGCAAAATAATATACTCGCATCACAACCTGCAATAGCTAATAAACGTCATCCGTTTTTTGCTTTTATGTTGAGCCTAACGGTACTTGCATGCGCGTTAGTTCTACTTTGGCTTGGGCAAATTGCTGAGCACGCTATCAACGACAAAGTTATCGTTCGGGAAGTTGCTTTAGTGCCACTGCCTCCACCTCCGCCACCAACCGTGACGCAATCAGCTGTGACAGAGCCGATGCAAAGCCTCATTGTCGAAGGTGCGGGTGTAACTATTCAAGCCATTAATATAAAAATTGAAAGTAAAATTTCGCTTAGTAAACCAACCCTTGCAAATATGCCAATTGCGACTCCTGAATTTCAATCTATCGACGTTAATTGGGATGCCTTTAGCTTAAATCAACTAGATGGTTTACCCACGCTACTCACTCCCGTAAAAGCAGTATTACCTAAAAAGTTAACTCGCCAAGGTGTGAGTACCTTCATCGTGAAGCTCGATGTTTTTATCGATGAAAATGGCCGATTAAGCTTAATTGATGTTATACAAAACCCGTACCCTGAGCTAAAGCCTGAAATAGATAAGATCATTAAGCAAAGTCGGTTTAGTTCACCAAAAAAAGACGGTGAAATAGTGAGAGCCAGATTTATTTGGCCCATTGAATTTAAACCTTAGTAAAGCCAGTATTTAAGTGAAAATACAATGAAAAGATTAACAACAAAAAAATGGTTAACGTGTTTAGCTATCGTGCCATTAACCTTTTATATGACTGCCAGCCAAGCAACCTCATTGCAGGTAAAACTACAGCCAAGCGATCCACACTGGCAGTTGCTGATCAATAATAATTTACTGAGCCCAACAGATATAAAAATCGAAGCTAATGAACGCAGCTTCGCCCAGCAACTAAAACCACTATTACAACAAGGTAACTACCAAGCTGTTGCTGATCTATTTACACAACGTGAATTAGGTAACGATAGCCCTGCGTTACAACTTTTACGTGGCCAAGTTTTGTTAACCTTAAAACAGTTTGCAGGAACTGAGCAGGCGTTAAAGGCAAGTTTATCAAGCATGCCAGATTTAGTTAAAGCTCATCAAGGTTTAAGTCTGCTCTATATGCAGCAAGGTAATTATCAACAAGCACAGCCACATCTAACCCGCTGTATTGAACTTGGCCAAGCTGATGCGCAAGTCTATGCGCAACTTGCCTATATTCATGTACAAGCTGAGCAACCTTGGAGCGCAATTGCAGCTTATCGTCAGGCATTAATGCTTGAGCCACAGCAAGCACAATATCAACAAGGGTTACTATTTTCACTAATTGCTGCCGGCGATCTAGGTCAAGCCCAAGCTCTGCTAAAAGAGCTATTAAATGCATCCCCTAACAATCCAGAGCTTTGGCTACAACGTGCACAAATTGCCTTACAACAAGACAACAATAAACAAGCTTTGGCAAGTATTGAAGTAGCTTTAAAGCTGGCACCTAGCAATGCAAGTAATCAATTACTTGCAGCACAACTTCATCTTACACAAGGTAGCTACTCACGCTCTGTTGAATTGTTAAGTAATGCATTAGCAAGCACTCAGCCACCTCAAATAGCAGAAGCTAGCGAGATTAGTATGCAAACCCTAAATTGGCTTATCGCACAAAAAAAATGGCAGCTAGCCAAGCAGCTCGTTTCGCAACTAAACCCTTTTATAAATAAGTTATCAAAACAATCCCGCGCAGAGTTTTCAGTTTATACCGCTCAGCTAGCAATTGAGCAAGGTAACTTTAAACAAGCTCAAAAGAGTTTACATAAAGCATTAACAATCGACCCAAATCTTGGCGATGCACTGTTAAGCCTGGCAAATATCTATCAGCAACAAAACCAACTGACACAAGCAAGGTTAATGTATGTACGAGCACAAGCTTTACCTGAGTACCAACTCTCTGCATGGTTAGGCCTCGCGCAAATTGAAATTGAAAATAAAAACTACAAAGAAGCATTAAGCCAGCTTAAAAAAGCACTTAACGCCAACCCACAAAGGCAAGACTTACTCACCAACATTCGCGCTCTTGAAGGACTGATCCAACGAGAAGGTTAATAGTTAATAGATTTATACCAATCGTGTTAAGTTACTGACCATTTATAGCGACAGATAAATACAGTGATAACAAGGCGTAAGTTTCGACATGTAGTTGTTATACTTGAATAAATTATAACGCAGTTAGCACTTTATTTAGCTCGCTAGAATGGTTAAATATTTAAGTCGATTGGTATTACACCAAGCCCAGCACAACGTTGGGCTTTTTATTGTCTAGTTTATAGTTTCTTCTTATGTCGTTAGCGAGTTGGGTGATTTTATAGAGAGTGCGGGTTTGTCTGTGATACCAGTCTGCATAAAGATTAAGTCAATTTGATCCAGTCTCTAGAGCATATGCTTTTAACCGTATCAGGATCAGGAATGAATTTATTCCACGCTTGCGAAACCTGTTCGACTATTTCTTCATAACCACTAAACACACGATTAGATAAACAGTGTTGCCGTATCCAACTCCATTGTTAAGGTTGTTTGAAACCCATTTATTGACACTGCCGCGCGCTGTATTTAGGCGCTTAGCAATATTCGTTCTGTTTTCACCCTCAAAGAATAATGAAACAGCAAGCAGGCGTATGCGCTTTCTTGCATTAGGCTCTTTACGTGATAAAGCTAAAA
>NZ_JACJEZ010000058.1:0-28137 GCF_014164365.1 Pseudoalteromonas sp. SG43-6 | reverse complement strand
AGGTACTAGGTGAAAGGTTAAAGGTTAAAGGTTAAAGGCTAAAGGTACTAGGTTAAAGGTGCTAGGTTCGAGTTTAGTTTACAAAATTGGGTAGCGTGCAACGAAAGCCTTTGCGCCTGTGAAGTTTTAAATAGCAGTTGTGACAATTATTATTGATATTAGAATGGCAGAAAAACACACTAAGAATTATGTGATAGTGTTAAAATGTATGTTGGTAAAAAACTGAATATTAACTACTGTATATATTATCAGTGCAATTGACGTTTTTTTGCTTTTATCTGTATAAACACAACAGAAATTTCTAGTTGAGGAAATTATATGAACTTGAATCCACAAACTGAAGCTAACAAAGTACTTGAAACACTTTGGCTTAATCAGGACTTTCCTGTTGATCCTGTCTCGATAGCTAAAAAAATGGGATTACAAGTTTTGGATACAGAACTCCCACCTAGTGTTTCCGGCGCCTTGATTAAAGAGGCTGGTGCTGATCCGATCATCGCTTTACATCATGCTGATCACAGTAACCGAAAACGATTTACCTGCGCACATGAATTAGGTCATTACGTTTCCAGGATTGAGTCTAACGATGAAAGCCTTGAATATGAGTATGTTGACTTAAGAGGCCCAAATGCTTCAAACGGAACTGATGCTGATGAAATATTTGCAAATCAGTTCGCAGCTAACTTATTAATGCCTGAAGCAATTTTAAAAAAATTATTGCGTTCAGGTAAAAATCATTTTAATTTAGCAATGTATTTCGGGGTTTCTCATGAAGCGCTTAAGCATAGATTAAAAGCATTGAGGCTTTTATAATGACGGTACAAGAAAAGGGAAATTTAGCATCGTTAATAAAAGCGAGCCTGCAAGATAAAAGTAAAACTACCCCGACAGATCCTTTAGTTTCAGAGAAAGTTGAAGATTCAAAAGCAGATAGAGAATTAAAAAAATCCTATGCCAATTGGTTTATTAAAATACTTATAGGCCAACTTATCGTGATGAATATTATATTTTTTTGCGTAGGATTTGGTTGGCTGGCTTTTGATGAATGGTCGTTAAATTTATATATGGGTGGTACATTAGCGGAAGTGTTCGGCGTTATTTTAGTAATCACCAAGAACCTGTTTCCAACCAAGCCAACAAATAGATGATTTTTCAGACTGTTTGGAGTTGATTAAGGTTCTATTTTTCCAGAACCTACTATTTCTGAGTTAAACGTAAGCACTATCCCAAATACGATGTTCTCATTTCGCATAAAGCGGTTGATAAATCCGCTTTACTATTGGCTTTCGTTTTTTAACCACAAACAGCGATAGATATATATCCCTTAACTGCTCTGGCTTTTCCTAGAACCTAGAACCTTTTTTTAGCAACTCAACAACTTCTGAGTGACTTTTGATTTTGGCTTTTGGAATACATCCTCGGTTCTACCGTATTCAACAATTTCACCGTGATCGAGTACTACAAGTTGATCGCTGATGTGGCGTACTAAACTTAAGTGGTGAGTGATCAAGATATAACTGAGACCCGTGTCCTGTTGAAGCTTGAGTAGCAGGTTGACGGTTTGTGCGCGTACAGAAGGGTCCAGAGATGATAATGCTTCATCAAGTACTACAACCTTAGGGTCGAGTATTAATGCACGTGCTAGAGCGACACGTTGCAGCTGACCGCCACTAAACATATGTGGGTAGTAATACTGATGGTCGTTTAATAAACCTACTTTAGACAGTGTTGCGGTGATTTTTTCAGCGCGAGTTACTTTATCCAAAGAAGTATTATATTGCAGGCAATCGTCGAGCATATCGCCGATCGTTAAACCTGGGTTTAGCGAGGCTTCGGAGTCTTGAAAAATCATTCTAATATGGCGGCATTGCTGATCGCGAACGCCTTTGTTTTCGATGATGTTGCCATCGAGTAGGATTTGCCCAGCATCTGCGCTGTCTGCTCCAGCGAGTAATTTTGCTAGGGTACTTTTACCAGAGCCAGTTTCGCCAATAATAGCCAGTGTTTCACCTTGCTCTAAACAAAACGAGATGTTTTTTAATACCTCAAAACGCTTACGTGAAAATAACCCAGCACGCAGGTTAAAGCTTTTTGACAAGGCTTGCACTTTTAACAGAGGTTGCATTATTTCATCACCTTAATGAGAGGGAAATGACACGCATAACTATGACCATGTTGTTTAGTTAAAGGCGGTGTTACTACACAGGCTTTTTGTGCCTGCGGACAGCGAGGACCAAGACGACAGCCTATAGGCAAATGCTGTAAGGTTGGGATTGTCCCTTTTAGTGCATAAAAAGGTTCTTTATGGGCAAGCCCTTGCTCATAATCAGGTAAGCTTTTTAATAATGCTTGCGTATAAGGGTGGCGAGGCTGAGCAAAAATACGTTGGGTTGGGCCTGCTTCAACCATTTGTCCGCAGTAAAGTACATGCATACAATGAGACCAATTAATGATTTCTTCAAGTTCATGAGAGATCATTAAAATTGACATGTTTTTAAGTTGATTTAAACTTTTTAATAACCGGAATACCTGCGCTCGCGTGGTACTTTCAAGTGCTGTAGTTGGCTCATCGGCGATCAGTAACTTAGGTGTACGAGCAATGGCCATAGCAATCATGACCTTTTGACATACGCCTTCTGATAGCTCGTGAGGGTAGCTCGATAGTACTTTTTCGTGATCTTTAATGCCCACTTTGTGGATCAGCGCTTTTACTCGGTCTTTACGTTCGCGGTTACGCTTTAAGAAAAACCCGGAGTTTGCTATTTCAGGGAGCGTTTCGGCTATTTGCTCAAATATTTTTGCGGTAGGATCAAGACAACGACTAGGATCTTGATAAATCATTGCGATGTCACTACCAACAATTTTACGTCGTTGTTCGTTTGATAGACGCATTAAATCTACGCCGCGCCAATGCATTCGGTCGGCGGTAATGTGCCAGCGTTTATTTAATACACCCACAATGGCTTTAGCAATTAAGCTTTTACCTGAGCCAGATTCGCCCACTAATGCATGTACTTCACCTTCTTTGAGGCTCAAGTTCACTCTATCTACGGCGCGAATAACAGTATCAGAGGTGCGCAGCTCTATGGTCAGATTTCGTATATCAAGTAATTGCATTTAATCAGCCTTACGTGCTTTGAGCACTTGGCGAAGCCCGTCGCCCACTAAGTTGGTCGACAGCACGGCTAAAAAGAGTAACACCCCAGGTAAGCCAACGGTCCAAGGTGCTAAATAAATTAAACCCAGGTTTTCAGCTAAAATTGCACCCCACTCTGTGGTTGGTGGTTGTGCCCCTAGTTTTAAAAAGCCTAAAGCGGAAATATCTAAAATAGCGGTCGATAATGCCATAGTAAAAATAACCACAATATGCTCATAAATATTTGGAAAAATCCCGCGCGAGAGAATATGCCAATTCGATGCGCCATCAAGCTTAAATGCAGTAATGTAATCTTTATTAAGCTCAGTGACGATGAGGTTACGCACCGAGTGAATAAATTGCGGTAATAGCGCTAAAATAATTGCCCACACGGTATTCATCAGGCCTGGGCCTAATATCGCAATAATAATAATCGCTAACAATAAAGACGGTATTGATAAGGTTATATCGAGTAGATGATTTAAAAAGCTTGAGCGAATACCTCGGCTAATGCCGGCAAATGTGCCTACTAACACACCTATGATGGTGGTGATCAGCGCAGCAATGACTGATAAGCCAAAGGTATAAGTTGCGCCATTCATAAGCCGTGAGAGTACATCGCGACCTAAGTCGTCAGTACCGAGTATAAAACGTACATCGCCCATTTCATGCCACGATGGAGGAATAAGTAACGCATCACTGTGTTGCTGGTTTACTCCATATGGTGCAATCAGTGGCGCAGCCGCAGCTAAAATAGCAAAGGCGATAAAAATCCATAACCCCACTAAGGCAGGATGATTGGATTTAAATTTGCGCCAAAATCGCGCTAATGGCGATTTGTTTGACTCTTCTGAAAATAAATTAAACTTTGCCATGCGCTTGATTCCGTGACAGCGGGTCGAACAAGGTATAGGTTAATTCTGCAATAATAGTCGCCAGAATTACAAACATCGATACCGCTAATAAGCCACCTTGAATGGCAGGGTAGTCTCGTTGATAAATACTATCAATTAACCAACGCCCAACACCTGGCCATGAAAAAATCACCTCAGTGATCATCGCCAGAGTGATCAAGGTACTAAACTGTAAACCAATTTGTTTTATAACCGGTAATAAGGCATTACGTAAGGCATGATGCATAATTAATTGGGCACGGTTTAAGCCTTTGGCTCGGGCGGTTTTAATAAAACTTTGCTCAAGCACATGCAACATTGACTCTCGTGTAAAGCGCACTAATACAGTGGTAGGGTACATTGCCAGAACAATGGTCGGCAGGGTTAAATGATGCAGAGCATCAAGCATTGCTAGACCAGAATAAGGAAAGTCTGCTAATACAATATCAATCAAAATAAAGCCAGTTTGGGAGGGGATCTCGTACAGTAAGCCCATTCGCCCTGACATCGGGAACCAACCTAGTTGTAATGAGAACACCATGATCAGCAGCAAAGCTAACCAAAATACCGGCATTGAGTAGCCCACTAATGTCGTGGAGTTAACTAGTTTATCTGGCCAGCGCCGATGATAGGCCGCCGCAAAGATACCTGCCGGAACGCCAACCACCACAGAAATAATTAACGCATAAATACTCAGCTCTAACGTGGCTGGGAATAGCTCGATAATATGAGTAAATACGCTGTCGCCCGAAGCGAACGACACGCCCCAGTCGCCTTGCACAATACGCGCAATAAAAGCAAAATATTGCATTAAATAATTATCGTTAAAGTGATATTTTTCTTGTAGTTCACTGGTTTGTGAAAAACTGGTATTACTGATACCACTTAAATTACTAAGCGGATCGCCGGGAAATAAATAACTGAGTGAAAATGTAAATACACTCAAGGTAAACATCATAAATAACAGTAAGCCTAAACGACGTAAAATATAATTTAACACCATTATTTTTTCCTCGCGTTGGCTAAGGAAATTGCGCCAAATGGGCCAAGTGGAATACCTTCTACATCGGCACTACTTGCTTGAAACCGCATACCGTGGGCAAGTGGTAATAAAGGTAGTTCACGCACTATCATCGCTTGTGCTTGTTGATAATAGGCTTTTCGTTTGGCTAAATCGGTGGTATCAAGCGCTTGTGTCAAGAGTAAGTCAAACTCAGGATCACACCAATTCGCAGGGTTTTTACCGCTAAATGCCGCGGTGCAACTGAGTAGCGGGCTAAAAAAGTTATCTGGATCCGGTGTATCTGCAGCCCAACCTAATAACACGCTGTCATGGCGGTGTTCACCTATGCGTTGAATAAAGGTGTTCCACTCATACTCAACAATGCTGACGTTTACACCAATTTTTCGTAAATCGCTTTGCATTAGCTCGGCCATTTTACGTGCGTTAGGATTATAAATTCGGCTCACTGGCATAGCCCAAATGGTCATATCAAAGCCATTAGGAAGGCCAGCCTCAATCAACAGTTTTTTAGCTAGATCAGGGTTAAATCCGGGTAGTTTAGCTTGTGGTTGATATGCCCATGATGTTGGCGGTAATAACGATTGCGCACGAATACCGTTGCCGTAATAAACTGCTTGCATGATTTTTTCAACGTCAATGGCATGGGCCAGTGCTTGGCGTACTCTTAAATCGTCAAATGGTGGGCGCTCGGTATTAAACGCCCAATAACCTACATTAAGATTGGTTTCTTTTTGTACGTTAATGTCATCGCGTTGGGCTAAAATACTTAATTGTGCGCTACTTGGGTGTGCGGTTACATCGCACTCTTTAGTGAGCATTTTTGCAATTCGGGTGGTGCCATTTGGGGTGATGTCGTAAACCAACTGCTCCAGCACTACGTGGTGCTTCCAATAGTCAGGATTACGATAATAGCGTACTAAGTGATCGCGCCGATACTCTTTATAAACATAGGGCCCAGTACCAACAGGGTATTGATCAAAAAGATTAACTTGGTCGCGTTGTTTTAATTGCATGGCATATTCGCGAGACAGAACCACTGCAAAATCAGTTGCCATATTGGCTAAAAAGCTGCTTTCGGCATTAAATAATTCAAAGCGCACTTGGTAGTCGGACACGCGAACAATTTGCCGTATTAGCTGGTCAATGCCGACACTTTGAAAATAAGGGTAATTGGCATCCCCAACAAAGTGATAAGGATTATACACATCGAATAAACGGCTAAAGGTAAAAATTACATCATCAGCGTTAAACTCTCTGCTTGGGGTAAAGTATGCAGTCGTATGAAACTTCACTCCTTTGCGCAAGGTAAAGGTAACTGACTTGCCGTCTTTACTTATTTTCCAGTCAGTGGCCAGTTCACTTTTAAATTCAGCGGTCACGGGATCGATACTGATCAAACGGTCATACAATTGGTTTGCAATAATATCGATCGTCGAACCTGTGGTCGTCACTTGGGGATTGAACGACACAGGGTTAGCCTCAGCGCAATAAACTAAGCCCTGATTCTTTTCTTCTAGCGTTTTTTCTTTGGTATCTAAGCAACCCGTTAGGCATACCGTTAAGATACCAAGTAATAATTTATACACTCGTTTAGCCTCTGACTATTATTGTTGATCTAACAAGTTGTATTTTTTCAAATAGCCTCGTAGTTGATGATACGTTAAACCAAGTACTTCTGCAGTTTTCTTTTGATTAAATTGACTATATTCAAGCGCTTTTTTTATTAAATCAATTTCAAATTCATTTGAGAGGTCTTTTAAGCTACATGGAAACTGAAATTGCGGGGTACTTGTTGCAACTATCGGTTCATTGGCGACAACTGCAACAGGAGCTGCTTCTACGGCTGTAGTGGGGAGTTTTTTAATTCGTTGCTTAGGTCTAAAGCGGCTTTCAAATGGGTCTAAAATAATCTGGTGAACGGGAATATGTTCACTGCCATGGCGATATAAGCTTCGTTCCACGACATTTTTAAGTTCACGTATATTACCTGGCCAATCATGCCCTTGCAGTATTTCCACAGCACTGCGGGTGAAACCACTGAATAGTTGCCAGTCCAAATCACGGGCCATATTCATCGCAAATTGCTCAGCGAGTAACATGATGTCTTCCTGACGTTCGCGCAGTGGCGGTAAAGTGATTACATCAAATGCGAGCCTGTCGAGTAAATCGCTTCTAAATTCACCTTGCTCGGCTAAATAAGGAAGGTCTTCATTGGTTGCGCAGACTAAGCGAGTATCGACCTTGACGGTTTGTTTACCACCGACTCGCTCAAATTCACCGTATTCAATTACCCGTAATAGTTTTTCTTGCACCATGGCAGAGGTATTTGCTAGTTCGTCTAAAAATAGCGTACCGGCATTGGCACGTTCAAACCGTCCTTCGTGGCGTTTACTTGCGCCGGTAAAGGCACCACTTTCATGGCCAAACAATTCGCTTTCAAGCAAGTTTTCGTTAAGTGCCGCGCAGTTGAGCTTAATGTAGCTTTGCTCCCAGCGCTTTGATAAAAAGTGTAAACGGGCGGCGATCAGTTCTTTACCTGTGCCACGTTCACCAATAATCAGTACTGGTTTATCTAAACTTGCCAGCTGTGAAACTTGATCAAGTACCGCTAAAAAGCTGTCTGATTGGCCGAGTAAATTATCTTGTTGGCGAAATTGGCTCATATTCCCTAACTCTTAGTCATTTTTACTAACAGTTAGTGTATTTCATAATTAGGGAGAACTAAAGGAATTTGTATTTTTAGTTTAACATTATGAAAATATTACTGTATTTTATGTTTTATAAAGTTGGCAAGCATATTGTAACAGTAACAGCAGACCAATTAAGTTAAACACTACAGAGGTAAATGTTATGGGAATTTTTTCGCGTTTTGCAGATATTGTTAATTCTAATATCAATGCCATTTTAGATAAAGCAGAAGATCCTGAAAAAATGGTACGTCTGATCATCCAAGAGATGGAAGACACATTAGTTGAAGTACGTTCAACCTCTGCGAAAACATTAGCAGAGAAAAAAGAATTAGTACGTCGTGTCGATACATTAAAAGAGCAAGTCGCTCAATGGCAAGATAAAGCCGAGCTGGCATTGAGCAAAGACCGTGATGATCTAGCCCGTGCTGCATTGCTTGAAAAGCAAAAGTCAGCACAAGCGGTTGCTGCTGTTGAAGATGAACTCAGTCACATAGAATCTCACATTGATAAGCTGCAACAGGAAGTAAGTACGCTACAAGACAAGTTAGCGGATGCAAAAGCACGTCAAAAAGCGATTATTTTACGTCAACGCTCAGCTGAGTCACGCCTAGAGGTGAAAAAAGCATTAGACAGTTCTAAAGTTGAAGATGCATTAAATCGCTTTGAGCGCTACGAAACTAAGATTGATGGACTAGAATCACAAGTAGAATCGTACGACTTAGGCAAAAAGTCATTGGCTGATGAAATTGCTGAGTTACAGCAAAACGAAAAAATCGATGATGAATTAGCTGCACTTAAAAAGAAGCTTGCTGATAAATAAAGATAATAAATAAAGGGGGAGTCATCCCCCTATGCTTGATAAATTAATGGATGTGTAGGAGAGGGTTATGTTTGATGCAGAAGTGTTTGTTGCTCCAATTATCATTTTTATGGTTGTGGTAGCACCCCTTTGGTTAATTTTACATTACCGAAGTAAAAAGCAAGTAAGCCAAGGCTTGAGCGAACACGAACACCGCCAGTTACTTGAGCTTGCTCAAAAAGCAGATAAAATGGCTGACCGAGTAGAAACTTTAGAAGCACTACTTGATCAAGAGGCCCCACAGTGGAGGCGCAAGGTATGAGTGCTAAACGTGAACTGCTAAGAGATCCAGCACGTGGTAAAATAGCCGGTGTATGTGCAGGGCTCAGTGATTATTTCAATATGGAATTGTGGTTAGTACGTATTATCGTAGTAACGGCAGTGTTACTAGCTGGTGGCCCGTTGTTTGTTGTGGCTTACATCGCAGCGTGGTTTATTTTAGATAAAAAACCTGCCAATGCACAAAGCAAAACTGATGCGGCAAAACACGAAGATCCTCTTGAAGTAAAATTTAAAGTATGGCAAAAAGGTGAGCCACCACGTCGTGCTTTACAAGATTTAAAAGACCGTTTGGGACGTGTTGATATACGTTTACAAGATATGGAACGTTATGTTACTTCAACCGAGTTTACGGTTAGCCGTGAAATCAATAAGCTGTAAAGGACTTAATAGCACTTTAGCCACCTAATTTATAATGGCGCTGAAGTGCTAGCTCATTATGATAAACACTTCATCTGCAAAAAACGCCTTTAATAAACTCAAAGGTAAGGCTGAAAAAGCTGTTCACCGTAGTTTAGATCAACACGTAAAATTAGCGGTAACTGGCCTCAGTGGCAGTGGTAAAACCGCTTTTATTACCGCTTTAGTAAAGCATTTAACCAGCCAAGCAACAGACAAAAACTTACCGTTTTTTGATGTTATGCAGCAACAGCGCCATATCGCCACAAAAATAGTGCCACAACAAGCGCTGACCATTCCTACATTTGATTACCCTAAAGCCCTGAGTGCTTTATTGCCGCTTGAAGGGCAACCACACTGGCCTGCATCAACCGAGCGCATAAATACTTTACGTCTAGCAATTAAATACCGGAGTGACGCAGGCTTACGTGGTCACTTTGCACCGCAATCAACCTTGTATTTAGACATTATTGATTACCCCGGTGAGTGGCTGCTTGATTTACCCATGCTAGAGCAAAGCTATCAACAATGGAGTGAGCAGCAATATGCACTGTTACAGCGCTCTCCTCGGGTTGAAAAGGCACAAGCATTTTTAACTGCACTGAGCGAGCTTGATTTAACAGCACCAGTAGATGAAAGTGCGCTAAGCGCGATTGCTACGCACTATCAAACGCTGTTAGTGAGTCTTAAAAGAGACACTAAATTGGCGATGCTACAACCTGGACGCATGCTGATGCCAGGTGAGTTACAAGGTGCACCGTTATTACTGTTTTTCCCAGTTGCGCAGGCTAATGATGAGGTGGTTGCAGGGTCTAATTTGGCGCACTTGCAAAAGCGCTTTAATGCTTATGTGAAAGAAGTGGTTAAGCCATTTTATACACAACACTTTCGCAACTTTGATCGGCAAATAGTGCTTGTTGATGTGCTCAGTGCGCTCAATGAAGGGCCTGAGACGCTGCAAGAGCAAGGGGATGTGATCAAACAATTACTCGCGCATTTTAACTATGGCGAAACTGGCTTTTTGAAACGCTTGTTTAAACCCAATATAGATAAACTATTGTTTGCTGCGAATAAGTCAGATCATATTAGTAGTGCACACCATAAAGATTTAGCGCTGTTGTTGGACTCATTAGTGCACGAGCAAAGTAATCACTTAAAATTTGATGGCGTTAAAATAGAAACTATGGCGATGTCATCTATTACGGCAACCATGCCAAAACAAGTGGTTGAGCAAGGTAAAACCCTCAATTGTATTTATGGTAAGCCGTTATCAGAGTCGCAATGGTTGACCTACTTACCACCGCAGCCACCAATGCGCATGCTCAATAAAGATGAGTGGCCAAGCCATGGTTTTGAGTTTTTATCGTTTGCACCAATGCCAAGTCCAGACAAGCAACTAAAACACATTCGTTTAGATCATGTCATGCAGTACCTTTTAGGAGACAAACTAACATGAGCAAGACCGCTTCAGGCTTTCAAGCCGGCAGACGTATTGATACTAGTGAACAGCCAATAGACAATGAACTTACCTTGACCCCAGCTAAAGTGATCGATCAAGGGGAGTATGAATATGAGCACGTTATCGATGAGCCCCAAGATGAAGAGATTGATTTAACCCCTGTTTATAAAAAGTCAAAATGGCAAACTCTGAAAGGGGTGTTTGCGATTAGCTTTATAACTTTAGTGTTAGCTGAATTTATATTTTCTATGGTTGTGACATTTCAGCAATCCATCATCTTAGGCAGCGTATATTTAATTGCAGTGCTCAGTGGCGTGTTGTTGTTAGGCAAGCTCTTATGGCGTGAGTATAGAATGTTGCGCAGCTTAAAGCGCAATCAATTACATCGTCATGAAGCGGATCGTTTGCTCAATAGCGAACAGGTTGGTGGGGCACTACCTTGGCTTGAAAAACTCAATAAACATCAGCAGTTAACTGGGTTTGATGAGTTTAAAGCAAGCATTGATAGCCATCATAGCGATAAAGAGATCATGACCTTGTACGCCGATAGTTTGTTAGTGAAACAAGATACTCAAGCTAAAAAGCTGATCAACCGTTTTGCCACTGAATCAGGCTTGTTAGTGGCATTAAGTCCATTAGCGCTGGTGGATATGATGGCTGTGCTTTGGCGGGGCACAAAACTGATTGAGCAAATAGGTAAGATTTACGGTATCGGATTTGGTTATGCTAGCCGGATCAAGCTCTATCGTATGTTGATCAAGCAAGTGATGTTTGTTGGCAGTGCTGAGTTAGTATCGGATTTAGCTGCTACAGCGCTCAGTGCTGAATTACTAGGTAAATTATCAGGACGTGCAGCACAAGGCTTAAGCGCGGGTATATTTACCGCACGCATTGGTTATAAAGCGATGGAACTAAGCCGTCCTTTACCACGACTTGAGCATAAGCGCAGCTTGCTTAAAGGTACTGCGCAATTGATTGCCAGCAAAATTATGAGCCGCAAAGCTTCGCCGTCAGGAGCAGGCACGAAAGAAACGAGCTGACAATAAATCTGTACAGTGGTGAACGGCCACTGTACTAACTACATCCCAATTTATAGCCATCTGAGCATCTGGCATGCTTGTGCTTTATCCTGCGATACGTTTTGATTATGGGATCAATAATAATCAAAAAAGATCAGACAATGAACAAACTCCACATCGACAGCCAATGTATCCATGGACCAGAAAAAGCCAATGATCCGCATGGCGCACTTACTGCTCCTTTATACCAAACTTCAACGTTTCATTTTAGCAGTGCCGCGCAAGGTGCAGCACGTTTTGCTGGTGAAGAACCGGGCTATATTTATACCCGTTTAGGTAACCCGACGACGACAGAGCTTGAACAAAAAGTCGCACAACTTGAAAGTTGCGAAGCCGCTGCAGCAACAGCCACAGGAATGGGCGCGGTTTCTGCATCGGTATTAAGTTTTTTATCGCAAGGCGATCACTTAGTCGCATCAAGCGCTTTGTATGGCTGTACGTTTGCTTTCTTCGCACATATGTTGCCGCGTTGGGGGATTGAAGTGACGTTTGTAGATATGACCGATGAGCAGCAATTACGCGATGCAATTAAACCGAATTCAAAAATGATTTTTGCCGAAACCCCAGTTAATCCAACTATGGCGGTAATTGATTTAGCGTTAATAGGACAAGTGGCAAAACAACACAATTTGATCAGTGTAATAGATAACACCTTTCTCACGCCGTTACTGCAAAAGCCAATTGATTATGGCATTGATTTAATTGTTCACAGTGCTACTAAATATTTAAATGGTCACGGTGATGTTGTGGCAGGTTTGGTGTGTGGCAGTCAAGAGCACATTACATTAATTAAAATGACCGTACTTAAAGATATTGGTGCAACAATTAGTCCACACGATGCATGGCTTATTAATCGTGGTTTAAAAACCTTAGCGATACGAATGCAGCGTCATTGTGAAAGTGCGCAAATTATTGCTGAATTTTTAGAGCAGCATCCCCAAGTTAATACCGTTTATTACCCCGGACTTGCATCTCACCCAGGATTTAAGTTTATCGGTAAGCAAATGAAAGCCTCTGGTGGCGTTATTGCCTTTGAATTAAAAGGCAGCCTAAAAGATGGCGAGCAGTTTATTAATAATACCCAACTGTGCACACTCGCCGTGAGTTTAGGAGACGCCGAAACACTCATTCAACATCCGGCATCGATGACTCATTCACCGTATTCACCCGAAGAAAGAGCCGCTGCGGGTATTAGCGATGGCCTGATCAGACTATCTGTTGGCCTTGAAGATGTTAACGATATAATTAACGACCTTAACCACGCTTTTACTTTTATTGCATAGCTTGTAAGATTATATTTACGGTTTGTGTTGCTTCTAGCCCTTTGAAAATAGCACTGTAAACTTTTTGATCTAAAAGTGTAATGTTTGGTGTACAAAAGGCGGTTTGGTGCTAATAGCTGATGTTGTCTCAGCTATTAAACTTTGCCTTACATTTGCTTAGTATCTCCTTAACAGGTTGACACCGATATCGGTTTAACACTAAGAAGGTTATTATGGCTAAAGCAAGTAAATACACCTCCAAGACACCAGATGAAAATGGCGTTATCCATTGGAGCGAAGCAGAAAATAAAATATGGTCAGAACTAGTCGCACGCCAACTAAAATGTATTGCAGGCAAAGCTTGCAATGAATACATGGAAGGGCTTGAAAAAATAAACCTGCCTCATGACCGTATTCCGCAGTTAAGTGAGCTTAATGAAGTATTACTAGCGACTACCGGCTGGCAAGTTACACCTGTGCCAGCTTTAATTGACTTTGATGAATTCTTTCGTTTATTAGCAAATAAGCAATTTCCAGTCGCAACCTTTATTCGTAGCCGTGAAGAGTTTGATTACCTGCAAGAACCTGATATTTTTCATGAAATATTTGGTCATTGTGCAATGCTTACTAATCCTGATTTTGCCAAGTTTACGCATAAATATGGCCAGTTAGGTTACGCTGCCGAGAAAAAAGATCGGGTTTACCTTGCCCGTATGTATTGGTTTACGGTTGAGTTTGGCCTAATGCAAACAGATGATGGCCTGCGTATTTATGGTGGCGGTATTTTATCAAGTCCAGGTGAAACACAATACGTGTATTCAGATAAGCCCGAGATAAACCCGATGAATGTATTGGATGTATTACGCACGCCGTACCGAATTGATATTATGCAGCCTTTGTACTACACCATTAATTCTATCCATGATTTATTTGATATTTCACAGCTGGATATTATGGCGTTAGTTGCGCAAGCAAAAGAATTAGGGTTACATGACCCAAAATTTCCTCCTAAAGAAAAATTAGCAAGTTAAGGATTTAAGATGTCATCATTAAGCGCACAAAAATGTGAAGCCTGTCACGTAGACGCTCCACAAGTATCAGATACCGAGTTAGCTGAATTAATTAAAATGATCCCAGATTGGGTGCCTGAAGTACGCGACGGTATTATGCAATTAGAGCGTGTTTATAAATTTAAAAACTTTAAACAAGCCATCGCTTTTACTAATAAAGTAGGTGATATGGCTGAAGATGAAGGCCATCACCCGGGCTTGCTAACAGAGTGGGGCAAAGTAACGGTAACGTGGTGGAGCCATTCAATTAAAGGCTTACACAAAAATGATTTTATTTGCGCTGCCAAAACAGATGAAGTTTTCGCTGCGCTATAAATAAAACACAGCAATTGTTCTGCCCAAAGAACATGAAAGGCGCTTAATTAGCGCCTTTTTTATTGTTTTAAGCTTTGGTTATTACATTTTATATCGCAGCAAAGTTAACCCCTGCGGCGAAGTTTGCTACAATCGCTCGTCTTTACTCAAATTTTATAAGGTAGTCGCGGGTGGTTAACCTAGGTCAATTGTTTGGTGAACTAAAAACGTGTTTAAGAAAAGATCAATTCATCTTTAAAAAACGCCTTCACGGCATAAAAAAAATAACCGATGAAACAAAACAAGCAGCCGTGATTGAAAAAATCACTGCAGATATAGCACGTAGCCAACAATTGCGAGAGGTGCGCTTAGCTCAGTTACCTAAAGTAACTTACCCTGAGCAGCTCCCCGTCAGTCAGAAAAAAGACGACATTAAAGAGGCTATCGCCAATAACCAAGTGGTTATTATCGCGGGTGAAACCGGCTCAGGTAAAACCACGCAAATTCCTAAAATGTGTTTAGAACTTGGCCGTGGCGTTGATGGTTATATCGGTCACACCCAACCAAGACGTTTGGCTGCGCGCAGTGTCGCGGATCGGATTGCTCATGAAATGCAATGTGAACTTGGCCAGCAAGTGGGTTTTAAAATTCGTTTTAGCGATCAAGTATCAAATAACAGCTATATAAAGTTGATGACTGACGGTATTTTACTGGCGGAAATTCAACAAGACCGATTTTTAAACCAGTATGACACCATTATTATTGATGAAGCTCATGAACGTAGTTTAAACATTGATTTTATTTTAGGTTATTTGAAAAACCTATTACCAAAGCGTCCTGATTTAAAAATAATTATTACCTCTGCGACCATTGATCCAGAGCGATTCTCAAAGCATTTTAATGATGCACCGATTATTGAAGTGTCAGGACGAACATTTCCGGTGGATGTGCGTTATCGTCCTTTGGTTGAAATTGATAAAAATGATATGGAGGCTGAAGGCGACCAGCTGCAAGGTATTTTTGATGCCGTTGATGAGCTGTGCCAAGAAGGCCCAGGCGATATTTTAATCTTCTTAAATGGTGAACGGGAAATACGCGATACTGCTGATGCCCTTAGTAAACGTAATTTAAAAGGAGCGGATGTTTTACCTTTGTATTCGCGCCTTTCTAACGCAGAACAAAACCGTATTTTTGCTCCCCATAGTCGTCGTCATATTATTTTATCGACCAACGTTGCTGAAACCTCACTTACTGTGCCGGGTATTCGATACGTTATTGATCCTGGTACCGCGCGCATTAGCCGTTATAGTTATCGTACTAAAGTGCAGCGTTTACCGATTGAGCCAATATCACAAGCCAGTGCCAATCAGCGAAAAGGCCGCTGTGGCCGTGTTGAAGCGGGTATTTGTATTCGTTTATATGCTGAAGATGATTTTAATTCGCGCCCAGAGTTTACTGATCCAGAAATACTACGTACTAATTTAGCCTCAGTTATTTTAAAAATGCTCGGCTTAGGGTTGGGCGATATGGCCGAGTTCCCATTTGTACAAGCACCAGATAGCCGTAATATCAACGATGGCTTAACGTTACTAGAGGAACTTGAAGCGGTAAAACCTAGTCGTCACAATAACAATACACAGCTTACTAAATCGGGTATTGAACTGAGCCGCTTACCGGTTGACCCGCGTTTAGCTAAAATGGTACTAACAGCACAAAAGCTGGGTGCGCTGCGTGAAGTGATTATTATTGTGGCGGCGTTATCGATTCAAGATCCACGCGAGCGCCCGCAAGAAAAACGCGCTGCTGCAAACGAAAAGCATGGCCGTTTTGACGATCCTGATTCAGATTTCATCGCCTTTTTAAATTTATGGAATTACTTAGAAGAGCAGCAAAGTGAGCTAAGTAACAGCCAATTCAGAAAGCTGTGCCAAAAGGATATGCTCGCTTATATGCGTATTCGTGAGTGGCAAGATATCGTTTATCAGCTCAGTACTGTGTGCAATGAAATGGGCATGAAAGCGACCAGCAATGTTGCCGATGGCGATAAAATCCATCAAGCGCTATTGAGTGGCATGCTCAGTCACATTGGTTTTAAAGATGAAAAGCAAGTATATAAAGGCGCTCGCAACAGTCAGTTTCATGTATTCCCAGGCTCTGGATTATTTAAGAAAAGCCCAAAATGGTTGATGTCGGCAGAGCTGGTTGAAACCAGTAAATTATATGCACGTATTAATGCCAAAATTAACATCGATTGGGTTGAACCATTAGCACAACACTTAGTAAAACGCAGTTACAGTGAGCCGCATTGGGAGAAAAAGCCCGGCGCAGTGATCGCTTTCGAACAGCAGGTACTATACGGGCTGATCATAGTGTCAAAGCGTCGCTGTGTGTACAGTAACATTGATCCGAAAGTTAGCCGCCAGTTGTTTATTCGCAGTGCCTTAGTAGAGCAAGATTTAGGTCAAAATGAAGGGTTTTTGCAGTTTAATCGCGAACTGATTGAAGATATTCAAACTCTAGAAAATAAAAGCCGCCGTCGTGATATTTTAGTTGATGAGCAAACCTTATATGAGTTTTACGATAAGAAAATTCCTGCTCAAATAAACAGTCGTGCAGCATTTAATAAATGGTATAAAACGCAAAAGCAGCAGGATAAACATTACTTGCAAATGACACGTGATGATTTAATGCAACACGGTGCTGATAGTGTTACTGAGTTTGATTACCCCGATGTATGGCAACAAGGCAATTTAATGTTGCCGTTGAGCTATCATTTTGATCCAGGCCAAGCGGTCGATGGGGTTGCAGTGCATATTCCGGTGGCCTTACTAAACCAAGTAGAAGAAGCTGGCTTTGACTGGCATATTCCGGCATTTCGTCATGAGTTGATCACCGGTTTAATTAAATCTTTACCTAAATCACTACGTCGTAATTTTGTGCCTGCGCCAAATTACGCAGATGCGGTTCTTGCAGCAATCGAGCCTATGCAAGGTAACTTCATTGAGGCACTCAGTACGCGTTTATTACGTATGACAGGTGTAAAAGTTGATCCAGAGGCCTGGGATTTAACCACCCTTGCGACTCACTTAAGACTGCAGTTTGAAGTTCGTGATGAAAAAGATAATGTACTTGCCCGAGGTATGGATTTAGCGAAACTCAAAGCGCAATTGCAGGGTAAAGTGACGCAAACGCTGTCTAAAGTGGCAGATAAAGGCATTGAAAAAGCTGACCTATTGCAATGGGATTTTGGCAAGTTACCGGTATCCTATGTGAAAAAACAAGGCCAGTATGAAATCAAAGCATACCCAGCACTGGTAGATAAAAAATCATCGGCGGCAGTTGAGCTATTTGATAACGAAGTTAAAGCGCAAACCGCCCATCAGCAGGGGTTACGCCGTTTGGTATTACTGAACGTGCCTTCGCCGATAAAGTATTTGCAACAAAACTTACCCAATAAGGCTAAATTAGGTCTATATTTTAATCCGTTTGGTAAGGTTGCTGATTTAATTGATGACTGTATTGCCGCAGGCGTTGACAGTTTATTGGTAAAATTAGGCGATGTACGCACCGAACAAGCGTTTGAGCAAGTAAAAGAGCACGTGCGCGGTGAGCTCGGCGATGCGGTTGTTGCTATTGCAACCCAAGTTGAGCAAGTGTTGAGTATTGCGCATGCGTTACATAAAAAAATGAAAGGGCGAGTTGATTTAACCATGATCACTGCACATGGAGATATAAAAAGCCAACTGGGATCTTTGGTATTCAAAGGCTTTGTTTCAAATCATGGCGCAGACAAACTTAGTGATTTAATTCGTTACTTAAAAGCAATAGAAAAACGCTTAGAAAAGTTGCCAGTTGATCCAAATCGTGACAGATTATGTGTACTTGAGTTAGAAAAGGTTGCTCAAGAGTATCAAAAACAGCTGAAAAAAGTGCCGCCTGGAATGCCTGCTCCGCAACAATTGCAGGATATTTTTTGGATGCAACAAGAGCTTAGAGTATCCTTGTTTGCGCAAACGTTAGGGACACCGTATCCGATTTCAGCTAAGCGTGTATTGAATGCTCTGAAAGAAATTGATTGAGTTTGGTATTTAGTAAACATCGAATACCTTGGAAGGAAATATTTGTTAGATGAGAAGGAACTGATATTAACCATGCGCTCATCCGCTAATACACACCCGCGTTTACTAGTTGTAGATGACGAGTACTTTAATTTTGAAATGCTCAAAGTCGCTTTATCAGCGGATTTTGAGCTCAGTTATGCTGAATCAGGTAAGAGCTGTTTATCGTCGGCTATTGCAAATCCACCGGATGCGATTTTACTCGATGTATGTATGCCCGGCCTAGATGGTTACGACACGTGTCGAATGTTGAAGAACACCCCTGAAACTCGTAATATTCCTGTTGTTATGGTGTCAGGCTTAGAATCCGTACAGGAACAACAAGCTGGTTTTGATGCCGGTTGCGATGCCTATGTGGTGAAGCCTTTTTCGGTCGTGGGGTTATTAGAAAAAATCAATACGGTTGTTTAGGAGTTATTATGCTAAATGAAGATAAACGTAATTTTAGACGTATGCAATTAAATGCACAGGCAAAATTAACCACACTTGAGCCAGTCGCTGATCAACATTTTGATGCTGTATGTGTCGATTTAAGTGCAACTGGGTTGTCACTGCAGTTGGATGAATTACTTGAACTGGGCACCATTGTGAAGGTGAATATTGATTCGACCAGCCCTGCCATTGCACCACTTGATGCAACAGCAAAAGTCGTTCGTGCCAGCAAAGAAAGTGATGGCACGGTAACCGCTGGGCTAGAAATAATGCAGTTTAATTAACCTGATGGACTCAGGTTAATTAGTTGCAGTCAGTTTAGTAAACTTTACAGATCAGGCCTTTTAGGTAAAAACCTTCAGGGTAACTGCCTGCGATTGGATGATCAGCAGCTTGGTTTAAACGCTCCATGATCAACAAATCCTTACCAGCATCAAGGGCTGCATCAGCAACCACTTTTTGAAATAAATTTTGCTCCATTAAACCTGAACATGAGAACGTAAGCAACGTACCACCTGGTTTAAGAATTTGCATGGCAATCATATTGATATCTTTATAGCCACGACACGCACCCGTTAGTTGTGCTTTGTTATCAGCAAATTTAGGTGGGTCCATAACGATAGTATCGAATAACACCCCATCTTCACGGTATTGGCGTAGTAATTTAAATACATCTTGTTTTATGAAGTCAACTTTATCTAAATCAAGATTATTGTGCTCGACATTACGTTTTGCGGTATCAAGCGCGGGTTGCGATACGTCAACGTTAGTAACATGCTCGCAGCCGCCACGCAGTGCATACAATGAAAAGGTACCTGTGTAGCTAAAACAGTTAAGTACTCTTTTATCTTTTGAAAAACGCTCTAATGCAGCACGGCTATCACGTTGATCAAGGTAGAAACCGGTTTTATGACCTTCGAGAATGTCTACTTCAATTTTAAAACCATTTTCTTCAATTAATACTGGCTGCTCAGGCTTATTACCCCATAACACGCCCATAGTCGGCTCTAAGCCTTCTTTGGTGCGCACATCGACATCAGAGCGCTCATACACGTTACAGCCTGGGAAAATAGCGATTAAAGCGCCAACTATTTCACCTTTATGGCGCTCAGCACCGGCACTTAATAACTGACACACTAAAAAGTTGTCAAATTTATCAATGGTTACACCTGGTAAAAAATCAGACTCGGCGGCACATAACCGAAATCCCGTTAAGCCACCTTCAGTAATTACTTGCTCGCGTGCCGCAAAGGCACGACGTAAGCGACGTTCAAAAAAAGCTTGGTCGATGATTTCTGTTTCATCAAAGCTCCAAACACGCGCGCGGATCTGTGAGTGCGGACTGTAAGCCGCTGTAGCTAAAAATTTACCATTACTATCGTGAATGGTCACTGTGTCACCTAAACCTGGCTTACCTTTTATTTTTTTGATGGCTTTTGAAAACAACCATGGGTGTTTTCTTTTTAGTGATTTTTCACGACCAGCTTCTAGGTATACGACAGATGACATTAGGCTTCTCATTACGGATAAATTAAGAGCGTATTTTAGTGAAGCAGGCTCGAACATACAATGAATGTTTTGCACAACAGCCTATAACCGCGGTAAAGTAACAGTAATTCAATGCATTAATTTGAAATTACAGGATTTATGGAACAACGTTTGCCCGTTTTAGTATTATCTGAGCCGTTGCAACAGCTAGAAAATCATTGCCGTGCTTTTATTTTGTCGTTAGTGAGTGCTGATGTCGCCCACGATATTACCCATATTGAACGAGTCGTGCGTGTTGCAAAACAGCTCTGCTTTGCTGAAGATGCTTCGATGGACGTGGTGTTACCCGCAGCATGGTTGCATGACTGTGTTGCAGTGGCTAAAAACCACCCTGATCGCGCTAAAGCTTCAACAATGGCCGCAGATAAAGCAATTTCATTTTTAGCGTCAATAGGGTACGACGCGCAATATTTTGATGCCATTCATCATGCTATTGTAGCCCATAGTTTTAGTGCTAACATTGCAATTGAAAGTGTGGAAGCACAAATCGTTCAAGATGCTGATCGTATGGATGCTTTAGGAGCAATTGGTGTCAGCCGCTGTATGAAAGTAGGGGGCTCAATCGGACGCAATTTATATCACCCTGACGATCCATTTTGCGCCCACCGCAGCCCGGATGACAGCTTGTATACATTAGATCACTTCTTCATCAAGCTATTACATATTGCACAGAGTATGAATACACCTTCAGCAAAAGCAGAAGCGGTGCGTCGTACTGAATATATGCAGGTATTTATTGAACAACTTAAGTCGGAGATTGGCTAATGGCAATGCCTACTTTATCTGGTGTCGATCATTGCCATTTAAATGTGACTAACCTTGCGCAAGCCGTCACGTGGTACAAAACAGTCCTTGGATTTAATATTGTGCCAGAGCTTGCTTTTTGGGATGAGGGTACTGGGCCTTTAACACTAGAAGATCCTGCGGCAACTATTCGCTTAGCGTTATTTGAGCGAGAGGGCAGTAGTAAAGGGATTGCATTTGGCGCATCTGGAGAGCAGTTTATCGCTTGGCTTAAGCATTTGGCTGACTTAAATATTAAAACCGTGGTTGCTGATCACAAAGTTACATACTCTGTTTATTTTCAGGATTTAAGTGGTAATAGTCATGAAATCACCTCTCATGACTATGCATATATCTCGGCCAACATCTAGCATATGGTTAGCTTTGGTAGGCAGAGTACACTGCTAAAACAGCATCTAGCTGGCCTTCAAATAGTGCGATAAGCTGAGGATCAAAGTGTTTACCAGCTTGCTCGCGCATATGACTTATGGCTTCATCAACGCTCCAAGCTTGCTTATAGGGACGTTTAGAGGTAAGTGCATCGAATACATCGGCGATTGCCACAATACGTCCTTCAATCGAAATTTCCTCACCTTTAAGACCGTTTGGATAACCTGATCCATCCCATTTTTCATGATGCTCCATCGCAAGTATATAGGCGAGCTGCAATAACGGCGATGACGAGTTTGCTAAAATTTTAGCGCCGATTTTGGCATGCTGTTTCATGTGTTCAAATTCTTCGGCTGTTAATTTCCCTGGTTTAAGCAAGATTGCATCGGGAATGCCGATTTTACCAATGTCATGCATCGGTGCTGCTTGTTTGAGAAGCTCAGCATGTTGTTCAGTCATTCCATAGGCTAGTGCTAAAATTTTACTGTATTTACTCATGCGCACAATATGCTCGCCAGTATCGGTGTCTTTATACTCGGCAGCGCACCCTAAACGATGGACTAAATCAACGTGAGCCAACTTTAGCTGCTCAGCCTGAACTAGGGATAAATGAGTTTTAACACGCGCTCTTACGATTGCAGGACTAATAGGCTTGGTTATGTAATCTACCGCGCCAATTTCAAAACCTTTAAACTCATCACTTTCATCCGCAAGTGCAGTCACAAAAATGACTGGAATATGCTCAGTAGCAGGGTTTTGTTTAAGCAGCTGACATACTTCAAAACCACTCATATTTGGCATCATAATATCGAGTAGAATGAGTTTGGGTGGCTCTTTTTCAACTAACGCGAGCGCGGCATCACCCGATTTAGCAAAAGAGAGGCGATATTGATTCCCTAATACTTCGCGCATGACTTTAAGGTTGGCGGGTTCATCATCAACAATAAGAATTCGTGGGCGTTCGGTTATTAAGTCCATCAGTGTGTTTCCAAATTTGCTGCCTGATTGAGCAGCTCTATTAATGCAATAAGAGTACTCTGGGCATTGTCAAAGTCAAACTGGTCGAAATATTCGATTAATGCATCCACATCACTTTGATAAGTAGCGGGGGCATTGTCTGCTAATGTTGCTAACAACTCATCATTGAGCTCTGCATTTTCTGCGTCTTTACGCAGTTGTTCACACAGTATTTTAAATTCGCTGAGCGATAGTACTTGGGTATTTTTTTCGCTGCTTTGCACTGCTATACAGCTGCTGGTTTTTCTAGCTAACAACTCATTGACCGCATTAAACTCTATCTGCAATTGCTGAATTATTTGCGCCTGCTGCTCAGGGGCTTGGCTGTTTTCTAAGGTTGAAAGTAGGGCCATCATAGTCGGTAAACCTAAATTACCAGATAAGCCTTTAAGGGTATGTAATGTGCCATTAATATCTTTTAAGGCATTTAGTCCATCATTAAAGATAATGTCACATGTTGCCTGCTGCTCTTTAAAAAAACGGTGTATTTCGCTCAGCTGTTTACACTTACTGCCCCAAAGTTGCTGTCCTTTTTTTAAATCAATATGCTGTGCTGTGGGATCACTGTGAGCAATTTGCGTTTCTATATTTAAACCAAAGCCAAGCACTTGCGCAATCTCTTGATTCAATTGATTGATATCAACAGGCTTATTGGCGAAGCCATTCATACCCGCTTTTTTAGCCGTTAATTTATCTTGCTGTAAGACACTGGCGGTGAGCGCAATGATCGGAGTCTTTTTTAGCTGTCGTTGTTGCTCAATTTCACGAATTTTTTCGGTCGCGGCAATACCGTCACATTCAGGCATATGGATATCCATTAAAATGACATCAAAATCTTGTTTTTCAAAAATAGCGATCGCTTCTAAGCCGTTGCTTGCAGAGCTAATCGTATGCTGATCTCGCGACAATAATAACTGTAGTAGCTCAACATTTTGTGCTATGTCATCAACGACTAAAATGCGCAGCTTAGGTAATTGCGTATACAACTTATCAAAGTAATTGACTTGGGTTTCATCACCGACCTCTAAAGGCAATGAAAAATAAAAGCAGCTGCCTTTATCTTCTTCACTGACTACGTTGATTATGCCACCCATCAGCTCAACGAGTTGCTTACTGATAGTAGTACCAAGTCCAGTGCCACCAAAACGACGTGTAGTAGTCCCGTCAGCTTGTTCAAAAGGCTGAAATACCGCTTTAAGACGATCTTTAGCAATACCAATACCGGTATCTTGTACTTCAAAAAATAAGTAATTATTTTGTGTCGTACTGACAGTGACATTCACTGAGCCCTGAGCTGTAAACTTAACTGCATTACCAATTAAATTTGTTAAAACTTGGCGAATTCGGTCTGGATCACCGTAATAAGTAGGGTGAACAGACTCTTTGATGGTAAGTGTTAGTTCTAGATCTTTCTTTTTTGCTTCTAACCAAAATGTAGAAATAATACTATCAAGCACCGCTTGAAGATTAAAATGCACTAATTCAATGGTCAGCTTACCTTTTTCAAGTTTTGCAGAATCCAATATTTCATTTAATAGCCGTAACAGCGAGCGAGCCGCATTATTTACGATAATTAAGTGCTTTTGTTGGTCTTGATCAAGTGGTGTATCCATCAATAAATCACTAAAGCCAATAATCGAATTCATCGGTGTGCGAATTTCGTGACTCATATTCGCCATAAATGACTGTTTGGCTTGAGCTGCATCTTCGGCGGCTATTTTCGCCAACTTTAATTTATCTTCGTATTCACGACGTTCACTAATATCGATAATAACGCCGTCGATCCAAATCGCTTCACCTTGCTTGTTGAACTCAAAGCTACCTTTCTCAAGCACCCAAATTAGCTTGCCACTTCGATGACGTAGTCGGTATTCAATTGAGTATTGCGATTTAGCAGCGATCGCTTGCTCGACCGATTTATTGATGCGTTTGTTATCATCTTTAAAAATCAAATCACTAAACTGAATATGCTGATTGATAAATTCCGATGGGACATAGCCAGTTACTTCATTAATGCTAGGGCTAATAAAAATCATGCTCCAGCTTTTATCCAACTGGCAGCGAAATACCACGCCAGGCATATTATTCATCAGCGAGCGGTATTGTTGTTCTTTCGCTATGAGGTTTTGTTGTAGTTTGCGTTGCTCAGTCAAGTCAGTAATAAAGCCAACAAATATTGACTCTTGTCCTGGCTGGTTTGCTTCACCAATACCTAAGCGAATAGGAAATAGGTGACCTTGTTTATGTTTAGCAAGAACATCACGATTGACGCCAATAACTTTACCTAAATCGATGTGATGTGCCTTTAATAGATATTCATCATGCTCGGCTGCGATATCATCTGCCATCAGCATTTTTATGTTTTTACCCTTTACATCAGTGCTATGCCAGCCGAAAATATTCTCTGCAGCGTTATTAAAGCTTAAGATAATACCGCGATTGTTAATTGTTACAATGCCATCTATAGCGGTCGATAAAATAGCCTCTAAGCGAGATTCATTCCCTGTTTTTTCTTCAAGTAACATGCGATAGCGTACCATACCGTTAATGATAGCAACTATCGCGGTTAGAATAATGGTGGCGAACACTACGCTAATAGCAACAAATGTAAGTTCTGAGCTGGCGCTGTCATTACCAATTAATGGCGAGGTTGCAACAAACCGTGTTGCCGCCATTCCCATGTAATGCATACCTGCAACAGCAAAACCCAAAATGATTGCGCTGATCAACCGCGTCTGCAAAGAATTTAGTGTTGAGAGGTGCTTTTTAATATTAAAGCGAGCATATAAAGATATAAACGCCAGTACAACGGCAACGATAATTGACAACCCAAACATCAATGGATCGTAGCGTAGCAGCGGGCTCAATTCCATTGCTGCCATACCACTGTAATGCATAGTGCCGATACCTGCGCCGAGTAGTACCGAGGGCAGTATTAAACTGAAAATAGTGGCGTTATTTTTTACTAATAATGACACGCCAGTTAGGCAGGCTAAAAATGCTGGAATGAAAGATAAAAAGGTGAGTGTTGGGTCGTAGCTGATATTTGTACACAGTGAAAATGCCAACATACCAATAAAATGCATACTCCAAATACCGCCAGAAAGTACCAAGGAAGCCGTTGAGTTGGCTAATTTTTGATAACTTTTGAAGCGTGTTTCTTTGGCCAGATCGATCATGTAAGTTGCAAAAAATGCAGAGAAAATAGCCGTTAAAACAGACAGAGCGACTAAAAATGGGTCATAAACACCATTAATAAGAAGGCTCGGATCGTGATCGGTAATAAAAAAAGCGGTAAGCATAACGGCTCAATACACTGTTATTTCAGTAATAACTAATATCACCTGAAATATATGTTAAGACAATTAATTAATTTTGCGCAAATGCCTGTTATTTGTTTACATATTTAGCTGCAAAATTTAACAAAATCAAAAACTTTTTAAAATCAATTCGCTAAGTTTCATTGTGCGCAATGATAGCATCATTTATAACCAGTTTTATAGCAGGTATTTAGCTGAACTATTTATTTTCGCAGATAAAGTAATCGGTAATTATCGGGTCATACGTTTGACAAATACGACTACGAATAATGCCAGAGAGAAACTCCCGCAAAACGCTTCAACTGCAGCAACGAATCGGGAGAAACCAACCGGAGTAATATCGCCATATCCTAAGGTTGTAAAAGTAACCACGCTAAAATAGAAGCTATTAAGTAGGGCTAATAAATTATCACTTAATGTTGCCGCCGGATTGAACTGCATAATACGACCAGCATCCATCACCCCAAAAATAAAATAACACAGGGCGCAGCAGATGATCAGTGACAAACTAAAACGGATCACATTTTCAGGCTTTTCACCATACCCGCACAACATATCAATACAGCTCGAGGCTAATCGTTTTTTTGAACCCCGTGGATATTGTGCGTGACGCATCCGCAGTTCTTTGTACGTGAAATTACCCGCCAGTTCAAATAAGCCTTGTTGTTCTGATGCTTTACGTAAATTGCGAAATATTTCTTCTGATTGTTCAAATAAGTCAAGGGCTGCGCTTTTATCTGTATGTTTAAGCGCTGCTTTAGCTTGTTTTTCCTGTAATAGTTCAGCGCCTAGCTCAATGTTATCAATACGGGTGTTGTTTAGTTTTATACCCAATAAATTTGTATCTTGTAGGTTGCAGTAATGCAGGCTTGCTTCGTGCAAGTTGGCTTTCATCAGTGAACTGTGGGCTATTTTATTATTAAACAGATGAGCGTTGGTGAGCGTTGCACGATAAAAATTACTGTAAGATAAATCAAAGCCATCCTCATCATCTTGTTTTATCAAATTAAGCCCATTAAGGTTAGCGCGTTTTAATTGCAATCCCTGTAATAATCCTCCCTTTTTTGCATAGCGCTCTAATTTTTGGGTCAGATCTAAGCCTGACTTATCAAATTTGGCATCATGCCAAAAACAAAAACCTGAACCCATGTCTGTTTCTTGACAATGATGGCCATCGGGAGAGGTATAACGACAACAAGGCTTATCAGGCATGTTTGATATCGCTTTATTTAATTCTACTTAGATATAGATTAGCAGTTATTTTGCAAGGTATTATAGTGACCTGTTAATTAGTTTAATGACTGTCGGTCAATTACAAGAGTTAGGTTTGTTTGAATATACATTAAAACGTAGTCGCCGCCGCAAAACTGTCGCTATCAAAGTCCAGCAACAAAGTGTCACAGTTTATGCGCCTGTTGGGGTTGCTAAAAAGGAACTTGAAAGCTGGCTGCTAAGTAAAACTGACTGGATCAATGCGCAAATTAACAAGCAAAGTCAAATGCTTGATACTCGCCAATACCCATTACAAGATAATCGCGTACTGGTTTTTTCACAACCTGTGATACTGACTTATGGTGTCAGCTCGCGCAGCGCATGGCAGCTAGTAAAAAATCAGCAGGGAGATGTGTTACAGCTAAATCTTTCTGGACGGGTTAAGCATCAGCAGCCAATGTACCAAACCTTGCTCGAAAGTTTTTTACATGAGCAATTAGAAAATTATATTGAAATGCGTGTACATGCTTATTGCCTACAAATGGCAGAGACTTTACCTAGCAGTATTCGCATTCATACTTATAAGCGTCGTTGGGGCAGTTGTAATCGACGACGAGAATTGACCTTTAATTTGTTATTAGCCAGTGCGCCGCAGAGTATTATTGATTATGTGATTGTGCATGAACTAGCTCACTTGAAATATTTAAATCACAGTGCCGCATTTTGGCAGCGCGTCAGTGAGTTTTATCCTGATTATAAGCAAGCAACAAAATGGTTAAAGCAACACGGTGCGAGTTTACAATGGGTAGTCGAATGAGTTAGCGAGAATAAAGTTAGCGAGAATAAAGTTAGCGAGGATAAAGTTACCGAGGA
>NZ_JACJEZ010000057.1:0-28653 GCF_014164365.1 Pseudoalteromonas sp. SG43-6 | reverse complement strand
ACGCGATTAACACCGTATTTGCTTGGTAACAATAGCGTTTTGGACCCACCTGACCCCATGCCGAACTCAGTAGTGAAACGAAACAGCGCCGATGATAGTGTAGCATTTGCTATGTGAAAGTAGGAAATTGCCAGGCTCCAAATTGAGAAAGCCGCTTCAGAAATGAAGCGGCTTTTTTACGTCTATAGGAAAGCTAATGGCTTTGAGCTGTCAGCAGCGCAGTGTTATACCAATCGACTTAAATATTTAACCATTCTAGCGAGCTAAATAAAGCGCTAACTGCGTTATAATTTTTCAAGTAGAACAACTACATGTCAAAATTTACGCCTTGTTATCACTGTATTTATCTGTCGCTATAAATGGTCAGTAACTTAACACGATTGGTATTAACCTTCGACATGCGTTCACTACCATTTTCTAATCTTGAAAACTAGTGCCCTTTATAGTTAAAAGCCAAACTACAGCGCAGCATACCGACTTTTTTGTGTATGATAGAAATTTAACTAGTTTCAAGATACTAATGTCGCAACGTTTTTATAAAATCAATAATGAGAGAAATAATGTCTAATATAAATTTGCCACAGCATTCTATTGTCGATGACTTTATTGCATCGGTTTGTCATGAGCATGTGGAAATTTTATATAAAGACGATGATATTTTATTGATCAATAAACCCAGTGGCTTACTGAGTTTATCTGGTAAAAATCCGGCCAATTGGGATTCTGTGCATTATCGTTTAGTGAATGGGCAGCCAGGTCTGACTGCCGCATTTCCGACAGCTAAATTGCCGCATCGATTAGACTATGGTACTTCAGGTATTATGATTGTAGGCCTTAACCCTGAATCAACTAAGCTCCTTAATAAGCAGTTTCAATCAGGGACAATAAAAAAACACTATATAGCCATGTTGGATGGCTGGTTATTAAATGACGTAGGTCAAATAAACGCTGCAATAGTCAAAAATAAGTTACTCTTTCCATTAGTTAAAATTTGTAATGTGACGGGTAAGTCTGCCGTCAGTGACTATTTAGTATTACAGCGCTTAACATCACCGCCGCGTACTTTAGTGCAATTTACCCCTGTGACGGGGCGTACACATCAATTACGTATACACAGTCACAGCATTGGGCACCCAATTATTGGCTGTGATCTGTATAAAAACCAACATAGCCAACAACTGGCTGAGCGCTTACAATTACATGCCAGCGATCTGTTTTTTGTACACCCTCGAAGCTCCAAGCAAACGCACCTACATTGCCCACAGCCATTTTGATTGTAAGAAAAAACAACTTAACTTCCGTGTTTATCTTGCTATGGCTTACTTTTTTGCTCTTTTGACTTGAAGTTAACAAACCGCGCCCCATATTAAGTGCATAACGCAGACACTTTGCAAATTGGAGATATATAAATGACTGCAGCACAAAAAGAAACATTAGGCTTTCAAACAGAAGTTAAACAACTATTAAACTTAATGATTCACTCACTTTATTCTAATAAAGAAATTTTCTTACGTGAGCTTGTGTCAAATGCCTCAGACGCAGCTGATAAATTACGCTTTTTAGCACTTTCAAATGGTGAACTATACCAAGGTGACGCAGACTTACGTGTACGTATCAGTGCCGATAAAGAAAAAAATACCGTAACTATTTCTGATAACGGTATTGGTATGACTCGTGATGAAGTGATCAGCTCGTTAGGGACTATTGCTAAATCAGGCACTGCTGAGTTTTTCAAAAACTTAACTGGCGACCAAAGCAAAGATTCGCAACTAATTGGTCAGTTCGGTGTTGGTTTTTACTCTGCATTTATAGTTGCAGACTTAGTGACTGTTCGTACTCGCAAAGCCGGTGAAGAAAAAGGCGTTGAATGGCAATCACAAGGTGAGGGCGAATACACGCTAGAAGAAATTGAAAAAGCAGGCCGTGGTACTGAAATTACTTTACACCTTCGTGAAGATGAAAAAGAGTTTGCTGATGAATGGCGCCTACGTAGTATTGTAACTAAGTACTCGGATCATATTTCAACACCAGTACAAATGTACAAAGCCGAAGTGCCTGAGTCAGAAGGTGAAGATGGCGAGAAAATTCCAGCCGTACCTGGTGAGTGGGAAAGCATTAACCGCGCCACAGCAATGTGGACGCGTGATAAATCAGAGCTATCTGATGATGAATATAAAGAATTTTATAAGCATGTAAGCCATGATTGGGAAGATCCACTGAGCTGG
Source organism: Pseudoalteromonas sp. SG43-6 (assembly GCF_014164365.1). Classification (NCBI taxonomy): domain Bacteria; kingdom Pseudomonadati; phylum Pseudomonadota; class Gammaproteobacteria; order Alteromonadales; family Pseudoalteromonadaceae; genus Pseudoalteromonas; species Pseudoalteromonas sp. SG43-6. Next base: position 26,428 of record NZ_JACJEZ010000057.1, on the reverse strand, counting down.
GCTCACAACAAAGTTGAAGGTAAAACTGAATACACAAGCTTACTGTATATTCCTAAAAAAGCACCATTTGATTTATGGAATCGTGACCGTCAAAGTGGCTTAAAGCTGTATGTACAACGTGTATTTGTAATGGATGATGCTGAGCAATTTATGCCTAGCTACTTACGCTTTGTAAAAGGTTTACTTGATTCAAACGATTTACCGCTAAACGTATCGCGTGAAATTTTACAAGATAACAAAGTAACGCAAGCAATCCGCAAAGGTTGTACGTCACGTACCTTAAAACTGCTTGAGCGTATGGCGAAAAATAAAGCCGACGATTACCAAGTATTTTGGAATGAATTTGGTCAAGTGATCAAAGAAGGTCCAGCAGAAGATGCAGCGAATAAAGAAGCGATTGCTAAGTTACTGCGTTTCTCATCAACACATACTGATGAAGAAGCACAAAACGTTTCATTAGAGCAATACGTTGAGCGTATGAATGAAGGCCAAGACGCGATTTACTACGTTGTTGCGGATTCATTCACTGCGGCGAAAAGCTCTCCACATCTAGAGATCTTCCGTAAGAAAGGTATCGAAGTACTGTTGATGAGTGACCGTGTTGATGAGTGGATGATGAGCCACTTAACCGAGTTTGCTGAAAAACCATTTAAGTCAATTACCCGTGGTGACCTAGACTTAGGTAGCTTAGATGATGAAGAGACCAAAAAAGCGCAAGAAGAGTCTGAAAAAGAAGTTGCAGGCTTAGTTGAGCGCATCAAAACAGCACTTGGCGATAATGTTAAAGATGTACGCTTTACGCATCGTTTAACTGACTCACCAGCCTGTGTGGTCGCTGATGACAACGACATGAGCTCACAAATGCAAAAGCTAATGGAATCAGTAGGTCAAGCTGCTCCAGAAGCAAAACCAATTTTTGAGCTTAACCCTGAGCATCAACTTGTTAAGCATTTAAATGTTGAACAAGACGAAGACAAATTTGCACAGTGGTCACATGTACTGCTTGATCAAGCCTTGCTTGCAGAGCGCGGTACATTAAAAGATCCAGCAGGTTTTGTGACTCGCTTAAATAAATTAATGTTAGATTTGAGTAAGTAATTGCTCAAAAACTAACATTTTAATAAAAAGGGAACTTCGGTTCCCTTTTTTTATGATCTCAACGTAGTCAATTGGTATAAGTTGCTTGAGTATCTGCGGCGCTTATGGAAGAATTCAAGCTTTATAATAAATCATACTGATATGCTTTTTGTAAAATCAGTATCAAACGAGGACAATGATATGCGCATTATTCTTTTGGGCGCGCCGGGTGCAGGTAAAGGCACTCAAGCTCAGTTTTTGATGGATAAGTACGGTATTCCACAAATTTCAACTGGTGATATGTTACGTGCTGCAATTAAAGAAGGCACACCACTGGGTCTTGAAGCGAAAAAAGTAATGGATGCAGGTCAGTTAATTTCTGATGACATCATCATAGGTCTTGTTAAAGAGCGTATTACTAAAGCTGATTGTGAAAAAGGTTTTTTACTAGACGGTTTCCCACGTACCATCCCACAAGCTGATGCAATGAAAGAAAATGGCGTAGTTGTTGATCACGTTATTGAGTTTGATGTGGCTGATGAAATTATTGTTGACCGCATGGGAGGACGTCGCGTTCATCCTGGTTCCGGCCGTGTTTATCACGTAGTTTACAATCCGCCAAAAGTGGAAGGTAAAGACGACGTAACAGGTGAAGATCTGATCATACGTGCTGATGACACAGAAGAAACAGTACGTAAACGTTTAGGTATTTACCATGAGCAAACAATGCCATTGGTTGATTATTACCAAGCGGAAGCTAAAGCGGGTAATACGCAGTATCATCGTTTAGACGGTACCCAAGCTGTTGAAGCTGTTAATCAGCAACTTGCTGAATTATTGGGTTGATAATTCAATCAATAAAAAAACCGCCGATTGGCGGTTTTTTTATGACTGTTATTTGCAAGATTACAACGCGGTTAAAGCACTTATAACAGGGTCATATTTTGGTTCAGTTGATAAATCGGCTACCAACTGTTTATAAACAATTTTATGACTTGCATCTAATACGAACACAGCACGGGTAAGTAATCCCATATCTTTAATGATCAAACCATAGTTTTGACCAAAGTCACGCCATACTGAATCAGATAAGGCAGTAATTTTATCTATGTTCTCGGCTTTGCAAAAACGTTTTTGTGCAAACGGTAAATCAGCACTAATGGTGAGCATGGCTATATTTGGAAATTGCGATGCAACCTTTTCGTTAAAATGCTTGGTTTGAATGCTACAAACACCAGTATCAAGACTTGGAACAACGCTTATTAAAACGGCTTTACCTTGGTAATCGGCTAAAGTAATTGGCGTGAATGAGCCATCAACCACTTTAAAGTCTGGTGCTTTATCGCCTAGTTTTACACCTTGTCCTAATAAAGTGATTGGCTTAGATTGTGCTGATACTTTTCCCGCATCAAGCGTATTTTCGGTCATATCGGCGGCAAAAGCCATTGAACAAAAGGCACTTAAAGCAAAAGTGAGTGAACGGAGCATAAGGTATTTCCTTTAGAGTTAACGCAATTAGGCTGAGTGTATTATAATCATTCATGGACACCAAGAGTTTAATGCAATTTAAAATTGTAATGCATGGTTACATTGATTAACATAAAGCAGTGGTAAATGTTTACATTTTTAATAATAAAAATAAAAGCAATCAGAGAGAGACTATGTCAACATCGGTACTAATTTGTGATGATTCTAAGCTTGCGCGCCGTCAGTTAGCTCGTTCGTTGCCCGATGATTGGGATATTAAAGTTGAGTTTGCTGAAGATGGCGTGCATTGTATTGAGCAAATTAAAGCGTTAAGCCCGGAAATCTTATTCCTCGATTTAAATATGCCGCAAATGGATGGCTACGAAGTACTGCAAGCAATTCAAGAGCAAAACTTGGATATACTAACCGTTGTTGTCTCTGGCGATATTCAGCCGAATGCGCATCAACGGGTGCTCGAACTTGGCGCGATAGACTTTATTCAAAAACCATGTGATGCCCAAAAGCTTGCCGACATTATCGAACACCATGGAATTAAAGATAAAGCAATGCGCGAGCGGCTCTCACACCGCTTAGGTGAGCAAGTTGACCCAGATGTTAGGGATATATACCAAGAGCTGACTAACGTGGCAATGGGTCAGGCTGGAGACTTATTAGCACGGCTATTAAATGTATTTGTTGAACTGCCTATTCCTAATGTCAATATTCTCGAAGTTAATGAACTTGATATGGCGCTGCGCTCAATTGATGCTAATGCAACAACCTCAGGCGTATGCCAAGGTTTTATTGGTGGTGGTGTATCCGGTGAGGCATTGTTGCTTCTAAATGATTCTAGCTTTAAAGAAATTGCGTCCTTGATGAACTATCAAGGGGAGCTCAATAAGAAAATTGAGCTGGAGTTATTAATGGATATTAGTAATATCCTGATAGGTGCAATCTTAACTGGATTATCTCGCCAATTAGACATGACCTTTAGCCAAGGACACCCAGTGGTGTTAGGGCAACATTGTGATGTGTCTGATTTAGTTAAAGCAAACAAATCACGCTGGCAACGTACTCTGGCAATAGAAATTAGCTATGGTATTGAGAACCACAATATTAACTGTGACTTGATGCTGTTATTTACCGAAGACTCACTAAAAACTTTGAAATACAAAGTTGCTTACCTATTAGAAGACTAACATTATGCCTGCTGCTGATTTTAATATGAATGAAATCCATTGGTTAATGGATATGTTTAATACCGTAGATGTTGGTTTAGTGGTATTAGATAGGGACTATAAAGTGTGTATTTGGAATGGTTTTATGGAAAACCATTCGGGTATGTTACCCAGCGCAGTAAAAGATAAAGATTTATTTGATTTATTTCCATCAATTGATGAAAAGTGGTTTCGCAGTAAATCAGAGTCTGTGTTTATTTTGAAAAATCGCTCATTTACTATTTGGGAACAGCAGCCATACATTTTCCGCTTTAAAAATTACCGTCCAATCACGGGTAAAGCAGACCATATGTTTCAAAACGCGACATTTATTCCTCTGTCAAATACGATGGGAGAAGTTGGCCATATTTGTATCATTCTTTATGATGTAACTGATATGGCGGTGAATAAAAAAGAGCTCGAAGAAGTAAATCGTAAACTTGAACAAATGAGTCAAACAGACGCACTAACAAAATTGACTAATCGAGGTCATTGGGAAGATACCCTACGCAAAGAATTTCTTAGGATCAAACGCAGTGGTGGCACAAGTACTTTATTGATGTTTGATATCGATCACTTTAAAAAAGTAAATGATGAACATGGCCATCGTTGTGGCGATGAAGCACTGCGTAACATTGCTGATTTACTGCGTAAAACATTGCGTGAAACAGACATTGCAGGTCGTTATGGCGGCGAAGAATTTGCGGTAACGCTGTTGGACACGGATCGCAAAGGTGCTGAGATATTTGCTGAGCGTTTGCGTAGTTTAATTGAAAATTCATCTTTTTACTTTGGCGAACAACAAATTAAAATGACGGTAAGTGTTGGTTTTGCCTGTTTTCAAGATGAATTTGAGCGCTATGAAAAATGGATTGAAGCGGCAGATAAAGCTCTTTACTTTTCAAAAGAAAATGGCAGAAACTGTATCACGGCGTATAAAGATTTGAGTTAATCTTGATGAGTATAAAAAGCCTTTAAGGCACAATAGTAAAAGGTTTAACTAGCCAAACTAGGTTGCTTTTAATAGGCATAAAAAATGACGCAAAATGCGTCATTTTTTATATTATCACTAGCAATTATCTAACATTCAGGAGGTAAAATAAGCAAGTCTGTTTTTAGTAACCGCATAACTTTTTCAGCGGTATTGCCAATTAACTTACCTTTTATACCTATGTTGCCTACTGAGCCCATGATCACAAGACCTGCATTAAGCTTAGCTGCAATACTTGGGATCACTTGCTCGGCTAAGCCCGCTTTTATGTGAAGGTTATTTTTAAGATCGTGCTCAAGAATTAAATTACGTTGAATGACAGGTAGTTTCTCAAAAGCATTCAGTACTTGTTCGTCTGAAAATACAATGCCTAAGTCTCTTAAAATTGGGGAAACATGAACGGTATAACAAGTATAAAACTGACAGTCATAATGCTTGGAATAAGCTAAACCAGTTTCAATCATATCTTTGTTTAGTTTGTATTTAGTGGCTTTTTCGCTACCTAAATCAAGTGCAGCTAACACATTGGTGTTATTGCGCCAGGTATTATCCGCAGCTAAATAAAGTGGTAGTGGGGTAAAGCGGATCAACTGCCAGTCAAGTTCACTAAATTGACAATGTTCGTCAATATGGCGCGTTTTTATCACCATCTCATAGTTTTCAAAGTCACTCTCATTGGCTAACCATTGCTCAGGTGCCTCATGCCAAATAATATTTAATGAATAATCTGATTCTGACAATTCGCTTTCAAGTAGTGGTACTAATTCTTTTTTGAGAGTAGCCAACCTTGTTTCTTGAATTACTTGCAATTGTTCAGCTGGCGGCGAGAACAAAATATTACCTGCACTTTCATAGGCAAAGGCGACAATATCAATATGTTTTTGCTTACCAATTGCTTTGTGTTTCGCGTGCAAAATAGCAGTACGTGCAAATTCTACTGAATCAATTAGTACGAGAAGCTTTTTATCCATTCTATTCACTCTGTTGTATGGCGTGAATCATCTGATGGACATTGCCCGAGTATATTCAATTCGCCAGAGGTTGACTCTTGTTCCAGTTTTACCTTAAAGCCCCATAGTCTGTAAAGGTGTTTTAATACCTCATGGTGAGACTTTGCCAGTGGAATATCTTGATGTGGCACGTAGCGCAAGGTTAAAGAGCGATCACCTCTAATATCAACATCATAGATCTGAATGTTGGGTTCGTGATTACTGAGATTATATTGTGCTGAGAGCGCAGTCCGTACCGCGTGATAGCCGCTTTCATCGTGGATCGCACCAACTTGTAGATTCGGATCTTTTTCATGATCGATAATAGTGAATAATTTAAAGTCACGAATAAGTTTGGGTGATAAAAATTGACTAATAAAACTTTCGTCTTTAAAGTTTTCCATTGCAAAGTGCAGCGTATCTAACCAGTTGCTTCCGGCATATTCTGGAAACCACTGTTTATCTTCTTCGGTAGGGTTTTCACAAATACGGCGGATATCCACCATCATATTAAAACCCAGCGCATAAGGGTTAATACCCGAATAATAATTACTATTGTAAGGGGGCTGATACACAACATTAGTATGACTTTGTAAAAACTCTAACATGAATGAGTCAGTGAGTTTCCCTTCATCATATAAGTGATTCAAAATAGTATAATGCCAAAACGTTGCCCAGCCTTCATTCATTACTTGGGTTTGCTTTTGAGGATAAAAATATTGTGAGATTTTACGCACAATACGAATTATTTCTCGTTGCCAAGATTCCAGTAATGGCGCGTTTTTTTCTATAAAATACAAAATATTTTCTTGTGGCTCTGAAGGAAAATGACGCTCGTGTTTTTTAGTTTCCTGTTGATGTGAAGGTATTGTGCGCCAAAGTTCGTTCACTTGTGATTGTAAGTAATCTTCGCGCTCTTGTTGGCGTTTTTGTTCTTCAAATAAAGATATTTGCTGTGGGCGTTTATAACGATCGACACCGTAATTCATAAGTGCATGGCATGAATCAAGTAGGTTTTCGACTTCATCAATGCCATGTTTTTCTTCGCAACGAGCAATATAATTTTTTGCAAATAATAGGTAGTCAATAATAGAGCTGGCATCAGTCCATGTTTTAAATAAATAATTACCTTTAAAAAACGAGTTGTGCCCGTAGCAAGCGTGCGCCATCACTAAAGCCTGCATTGGAAGGGTATTTTCTTCCATTAAATAAGCAATACAAGGATTCGAGTTTATGACAATTTCATAAGCCAATCCCATTTGTCCGCGTTTGTAATTTTGCTCAGTTTGAATAAATTTTTTACCATAAGACCAGTGACTATAGCCAATAGGCATACCAACACTGGAATAGGCATCCATCATTTGTTCTGCGGTGATCACTTCAATCTGATTAGGATAAGTATCGAGGCGATAATGTTCAGCCACGCGGGCAATTTCGTCTTGGTATTGTTGTAGTAATTCAAATGTCCAATCTGGCCCATCGCTCATTCGTTTATTGGTCATATAAATACCTCGCTGTACAGCCTAGGCTGCCCCTTGGTGTTGACGACTCTTCTTGAATAACTCACGGAAAATAGGGTAAATATCTTCAACATTGCGTATATGTTGAATAGCAAAGTTATTATGAGTTTGACAAATATTTTGATACTCACGCCATAGACTCTGATGGGCGCGGGTAGTGATCTCAATATAAGCGTAATAGCGAATGGTACTGAGCAACTTGTTGCGTAAGATCTCTGAGCATTGGGGAGAGTCATCAGCCCAATTGTCGCCATCTGAGGCTTGTGCTGCATACACATTCCACTCGCCAGCGTTATAACGCTCGGTAATTATCTCATTCATTAACTTCAGTGCGCTGGAGACAATTGTGCCGCCAGTTTCTTGGGAATAGAAAAACTCCTGTTCGTCGACCTCTTTGGCTTGGGTATGATGGCGAATATACACCACTTCAATGTCTTTATAACTGCGGGTCAAAAATTGATAAAGCAAAATATAAAAACGTTTTGCCATATCTTTGGTTGCTTGATCCATCGAGCCCGACACATCCATAATACAAAACATCACCGCTTTACTAGTTGGATGAGGCTGTTTTTCATAGTTACGAAAACGCAAATCGTAATTATCAATAAAGGGCACTGCACTGATGCGTTTTTGTAATGCGGCGATTTCTTGCTCCATTAATGCAATAGCAGCTATATCTGGTTCAGGCTCAGCCATTAATAGGCAAAGCTGTGCTTCAAGCTCTGCTAATTGACGCTTTTTACCCGCGCTCATCGCAACACGCCTTGCAAGTGAGCCCTGAAGTGAACGCACAATATCAATATTACTCGGCATACCATCACTACAAAAACCAGCACGATGAGTTTTCATTTGCACGAGTTTGTCTAACTGGTTTTGCTGTAAATTTGGCAGCTCTAAGTCTTCAAACAGTAAGTCTAGATACTCATCTTTAGAAATCGAGAAGACAAAGTCATCTTCGCCTTCACCAGAGTCACTCGCTTCACCTTCGCCGGCTCCACCACCTTGGCCACCTTGCGGGCGTTTAATTTTATCACCGGTTGAGAACTGATCGTTACCAGGATGAATTTGTTCTCTATCGCCCCCTTTACCTTGATGAAAAGTAGGTTCACCGATATCCCGTTGCGGAATTGAAATACTCTCACCGCTACTGGAATCAGTGACACTGCGTTTATTTATTGCATCTGACACCGCTTCTTTGATCTGTTTTTTATAGCGCCTGATAAAGCGTTGACGATTTAACGTGCTCTTATTCTTACCGTTCAGGCGACGGTCTATAAAATGCGCCATAAAGACCCCCTAAAAATACACAGCTGCGTGTTATTGCGATTTACGCACGCGTAAATACCACTCTGATAACAAACGAACTTGCTTTTGGGTATATCCTTTTTCCACCATACGATTGACAAAATCTTCATGTTTTTTCTGATCTTCTGCGGATGTTTTCGCATTGAAAGAAATAACGGGTAATAGTTCTTCAGTATTGGAGAACATTTTTTTCTCAATCACAGTGCGCAGTTTTTCATAGCTGGTCCACAATGGATTTTTACCGTTGTTGTGCGCCCGTGCACGCAATACAAAATTAACGATTTCGTTACGGAAATCTTTTGGATTTGAAATGCCGGCTGGTTTTTCAATTTTTTCAAGTTCGGCATTTAATGCTTCGCGGTTGAATAGCTGGCCGGTATCAGGGTCGCGATACTCTTGGTCTTGGATCCAAAAATCAGCATAAGTGACATAGCGGTCAAAAATGTTTTGCCCGTACTCAGAGTAGGACTCTAAATAAGCTGTTTGCAGTTCTTTACCAATAAACTCAACATACTGCGGGATTAAATAGCCTTTCAAGTGGCTTAAGTAGCGTTCTTCAACGTCGGCAGAGAATTGCTCTCGTTCAATTTGTTGCTCTAATACATAAAATAAATGCACTGGGTTTGCCGCTACCTCAAGTGTGTCAAAGTTAAACACGCGCGATAAAATTTTAAATGCAAACCGAGTTGATAGTCCGGTCATGCCTTCATCAACACCGGCATAATCTCGATACTCTTGATACGATTTAGCTTTAGGATCGGTGTCTTTCAAGCTTTCGCCGTCATATACCCGCATTTTTGAGTAGATACTGGAATTTTCGGGATCTTTTAACCGTGATAGCGTGGTAAATTTTGCCAATGTTTCCAGTGTGCCTGGCGCGCAAGGAGCATTATATAATTCACTATGTTCCAATAGCTTGTCGTAGATTTTTACCTCTTCAGATGCACGTAAACAATACGGCACTTTGACGATGTAAACACGGTCTAAAAAGGCTTCATTGTTCTTGTTGTTTTTAAAGGTCTGCCATTCTGATTCGTTTGAATGAGCCAAAATCATGCCATTAAAGGGCAGTGCACTAATACCTTCGGTGCCATTATAATTTCCCTCTTGCGTGGCTGTTAAAAGCGGATGCAATACTTTGATTGGCGCTTTAAACATCTCAACAAATTCCATTAACCCTTGATTTGCAAGACATAATGAACCGGAATAAGCATAAGCATCAGCATCGTTTTGAGCAAAATGTTCTAGTTTGCGAATATCAACTTTACCGACTAAAGCGGAAATATCTTGGTTGTTTTCATCCCCAGGTTCAGTTTTTGCAATAGCAATTTGATTTAAAATAGAGGGGTAGCGTTTTACCACTTTAAACTGGCTAATATCACCATTAAATTCAGATAAGCGCTTAGTGGCCCAGGGTGACATAATGGTTTTTAAGTAACGGGGCTTTATTCCGTATTCTTTTGCCATCAGCTCAGCATCTTCATTAGGATCAAAAAGCGCCAACGGGTGGTCATTGACCGGTGAGCCTTTAATTGAGTAAATAGGCACTTGTTGCATTAAATATTTTAGCTTTTCGGCAATCGATGATTTACCACCGCCTACAGGCCCAAGTAGATAAAGCACTTGTTTACACTCTTCAAGGCCTTGCGCAGCATGTTTTAGGTATGAAACGATTTGTTCAATTGCATCCTCCATACCGTAAAAATCATTAAAGGCAGGGTAACGTGCTACTACTCTGTTTGAAAATAATCGACTTAACCGTGCATCCTTGGAAGTATCGATCATTTTTGGCTCACCAATGGCCGCTAATAATCGCTCTGGTGCACTGGCATAAGCCGACTTATCAGTTTTACAAATCTCTAAGAACTCAGCGATACTATACTCTTCTTCTTGTGCCGCTTCGTATCGTGCTTGGTAATGCTCAAAAATACTCATGGAAACCTCCGAAAAACCTGCTTAAACTAGGTGCTTACAAATTAAAAAAGAAGCAAAGGTTATTTAAAGCTTAGTCACGAATTTGATTTTTTGTGCAATAAAATTAAAAATTTATGTTAGAAAACAAAAAAGACGCCGGAGCGTCTTTTAAATTGGGCTTGCTCAGAACGGGCAATCAATTATGCGAAGTTAGCGTTCGCGAATTCCCAGTTAACAAGCGACCAGAATGCTTTTAAGTAGTCTGGACGAACGTTACGGAAATCAATGTAGTAAGCATGTTCCCACAGGTCCACAGTCAGTATCGGTGTTACACCGTCTTGAGTTAGTGGCGTTGCAGCGTTAGAAGTATTAACGATGTCTAAAGAACCATCAGCTAATTTAACTAACCATGTCCAGCTTGAACCAAAGTTGTTTACTGCTTTATCATCAAAAGCTGCTTGGAATGCTTCAAAAGAACCCCATTTAGCATTGATAGCATCTGCAACAGCGCCTGTTGCTTCGCCACCGCCATTTGGAGATAGGCTGTTCCAGTAAAAAGTATGGTTCCAGATCTGCGCTGCATTGTTAAATACGCCACCTTCAGAAGAACATACGATTTCTTCAAGTGATTTACCTTCAAATTCAGTACCTGGGATTAAACCGTTAAGTTTAGTCACATAAGTATTGTGGTGCTTGCCGTGGTGAAACTCTAATGTTTCTTGTGAAATATGTGGCTCAAGTGCGTTAATTGCATATGGTAGTGACGGTAGTTCAAATGCCATTTTTTATCTCCATCTTCTTTTGGTTGATAGTTCAAATAGTAATAGTTAATGCCTGTTCAAACAGGGTAGTTACCTATACCAAATGAGATTATAGTGTTACTATAATTGTTGAGTATTTTACTCAAGTTTTAGCAAACAGCAATGCCAAACAGCAGTGCAAATGCAAGACTATTTCGATTGCGGCTTTATTTGCCCACTTTAAGATACATATATGAGGCTTAATGAAAATTTTTCAAGCCTTAATATGTTCAGCTATCGTCACTTTTGAGGTTGTAGATGGAAACCATTGATAAAATTAAACAGCAAATTTCTGAAAATCCAATTATCCTTTATATGAAAGGATCGCCTAAATTACCAAATTGTGGTTTTTCTTCACAAGCATCTCAAGCATTAATGTCATGCGGTGAACCGTTTGCCTATGTTGATATTTTACTAAATCCTGATATCCGAGCTGAATTACCAGCATATGCCAATTGGCCAACATTTCCACAACTGTGGGTTGATGGCGAATTAATTGGTGGTTGTGACATTATCATTGAAATGTTTCAACGTGGTGAATTACAACCACTGATCACCGAAACAGCAGCTAAATATAAAGAAGCTGGCGCTGAATAACGTTTATCAGCAAATCAACAAAAAGCCGCTTAATTGCGGCTTTTTTGTGATTGTTTGTTAGGACCGTGGGGCAGAATAACATGAACACTAAGCCCGCCGTGCTTACGATTGTGTAAGCTAATTTGACCATGATGCGCTTCGACTATTTCACGGCACAATGCTAACCCCAAACCACTACCAGCGACTTTAGTTGAATAAAATGGGATTAATGCATTGGCCATCACTTGCTCACTCATACCTTTACCTTGGTCGTTTACGCTGATATGTGTGCCTTTAATATTCTGTGTAACAGTGACACTTATATGTTCGCTTGCAGAGCCTGATTCGTGAGCATTTTTTATTAAGTTGATCAGTAGCTGCTCGACTTGAGTCGGATCAGCCAGTGTATGCACGTCATTACTTATATCGAGCATAAAACACCATTGATTTTGCAGTTGTGTGAGCAACACTTGCCAATTAATTGCGCTTGGCTGAGGAGTGGGCAGTTTGGCAAATTTGCCATAGCCTTGTACAAAGTCGTTTAAATGTTTGATGCGTTCAGAAATGGTAGCAAACACGCGGCTAAGTCTGGGTTCGTCTACTTTTTCACTGAGTAACTGGCCGCTGTGCAGCATTGACGACATGGGACCCAGAGAGTTATTAAGTTCGTGACTAATGATCCGAATGACCTTTTTCCACACCTCCACTTCTTGACGGCTAAGTTCGCGGGTGAGTTGTTTAAAGACATATAAGTAATGGTATTGATTGTTAAGTAATAACTTACCGGTTGATAAATGCCACGCTTGAGATTCTTGGTCTTCAGTATCTAGCGTAAATAAACCATCACTACCGCGCGTTAAAGCATTGTTTAACTGTGGATGAGCATTTTCAAGCAGGTGTGCAAACTGACTCCCTTCAAGCGCTGTTTTGGCATTAAAAAGGTCTCGGGCACTGTAGTTACTATAAACAATAAAGCCTTTATCATTTTTTAAAATAACGGCTTGGGGAGAGCTTTGTAGCACTTTATCAAGCATCAGCTCGCGCTGATAGAGCCATTGTTTCTCTTGGCGTAATTGCTTTGCAGTTTGATTATACAATTGACACAAGCGGCCTAATTCATCGTTACCGTTATAAGCTAGTAAGGTGGCTAATTCACCGTCTTTAAAATTAAGCAAACCAGTTTCAAGTGAGTGTATGCCTTGCACCAGAGTGCGGCTGAGCCGAAAAGATAAATAACTTGCCAGCAGTGATGTGAGCAGCGTTGTTATTAGTAGTGAAGGCCAGCTTAAATGGGTTAACCAGCAGATGAGCCAAACAGGAATAAGTGCAGAGATGTTACATATCAGCACTATTTTACGAGTGAGAGACAGTGCCGGTTTATTTTTTTCCATTAGTAATCAATCTCAAATTTCTGCAAACGGCGGTATAGTGCTTGACGACTTAAACCAAACTGTCTGGCAACTTTTGCGATCACTCCTTGGTGCTGACGCATAGCTTGTTCTAGTTCTACTCTACTGGGTTCTTGTTTAGCAAAGTTAGTGTGCAGCGGTTGCGATTGTAGAGCAAAATCATCGAGGGTAATGTCGCCATTAGGTTTGAGTACGGCTGCGCGTTTACAGGCATTTTCTAGCTCACGAACGTTGCCGGGCCAATTGTGCGCGAGTAATCCTTGCTCTGTTGTAAGCGATAATTCGCGCTCGCCTAAGAAGTGTTTAGCAAGCGCTAAAATGTCATCTGGTCTTTGCGCTAAACTGGGTAAATTTAGCTCAATCACGTTGAGGCGATAATATAAGTCTTCTCTAAATCGACCTGCATGAATAGCCGCTTTTAAATCTTCATTGGTAGCTGAAATAACCCGAACATTTACTTTTTGTGTTTTTGTTGAACCGAGTCGTTCAAACTCACCAGTTTGTAACACGCGCAGTAGTTTCATTTGCCCTGATAATGGCAGGTTACCAATTTCATCTAAAAATAGCGTACCACCATCAGCTGCCTCAAAGCGACCAATTCGCTGTTTGGTGATGCCAGTATAAGCACCCGCTTCAGCGCCAAATAATTCGGCTTCAATTAAATCATGGGGCAGGGCTGCGGCATTGATGGTCAAAAACGGGGCATGGTTTAAGTGAGAATTGGCTTGAATAATTTGTGCAATGCGTTCTTTACCACTGCCATTTGCACCTGTTATTAGCACAGAGACATCTGACTTAGCGACTTGTATTGCCATATTGAGAATTTTTTCCATGGCGGTACTTTGATACACTAAACCAACTAGGTTGGCATCGGCTAAACTTGATGTTCGCTCTTGCTGGTGGCGCGCATACATTACATTTTGTTGTTTTGCTTGGCCAAGTTCGATTAAGTTATTAACACAGGTGAGGAGCTTGCTATCGTCCCATGGTTTAGGTAAGTAATCAGCGGCGCCGGCTTTGACTAGCTCTATGGCGCTGGCCAGTTCAGTCCACGCGGTGATCAAAATAATCGGTAAGTGCGGGTTGAGAGCTCTTAGTTGATAAAACAACGCTTTACCTTCTTCGCCAGAGGTGGTGTCATTGCTAAAATTCATATCTTGAATAACCAGCGCGATACGTTGGTATTGCACTATTTGTAAGGCTTCAAGCTGCGTTTTTGCAGTCACAACCTGATAGTCATGAATTTCTAACAGTAATGACAAGGCTTCTAATATGGCAGGGTTGTCATCGACAATAAGTATTTTTTCCATGTGAATTTAATCGCTGTTTTTGTTATCTTTATTTCAAAATGCTACACGGTATTAAACCAGTGTAGCATAGGTTGGGAGCTGCTTTATATTGTTCGCGTGGCGATACTCGGTGATATGTTGGCGGCACGTTTTGCAGGGCCAAACACGGCAAGTAAGCTCATAACAAACACCATAATGGCAGTGCCTGCGATATAGCTCGGTGGCAGTGCGGCAATTGAAAAGTGCTGCATTAATAATTGACCAAGTAACAGCGCCGCAATAATGCCAAGGAGCAAGCCCACGCAGCAGATCATCGCATTTTCAACTAAAAAGTAGTTAATAATGGCTGATTTTCGGGCTCCTAATGCACGGCGAGTGCCTATTTGCTTGGTGCGTTTGCTGATATTAAATAAGGTTAAGCCAAAAATCCCCAATGCAGTTACCAGTACTAATATCGTGATGAGCACAATCAGCATACGCATCATCAATTTGTCTGCTGCAACATATTCGTCTTTAAGTTGATCTAAGCCATTGATATTGTTTATCACCCGTTTATTGTAATTATTTAGCATCGCGGTTTCGATTTGCTTCATCACAGCTGCACGTTGACCAGGCTTGGTTCTGACTGCAAATTGTGCGTAAGTTTTGCCTTGAATATAAGGGATCAGCGCCACATTATTTGGGTGACTATCTTTAAGCCAAGGGCCTTTCATTGGCGCTGTGATTCCGATAATTTGTAGCGGTAAGTCACCAAAATAAATGGTTTTTCCTAGGCCATCTCCCTTTGGGAAAAGCTCATTGGCTAACGCTTCGGTAACGACAGTGACATTGGTTGTTCTATCTGTTGGCGAATTTGAAATGAGTACTTCATCTTCACTAAAATTACGCCCGGCAATCAATTTTACGCCATATGTGTCTAGGCCGTGTTCATCAATATGAAAGTAAGCGGTGCGCACACTTAGGCTTTCTTGTGGTGCTGGTTTCAAACTAAAGCTTGATGCACTGCCACTACCGGATAGGGGAATACTGCTGCTTTGTGCTGCATTTACAACCCCAGGTAGGGCTCTTAACATCGCTACGTCTAATTCAAACTGTTGGCTGGCATCAATATCTTTACCAAAGGTCATTACATTAAATTTAAATAAGTCTTGCTCTGGATATCCGGTATCTTGGTTTAAAAAAGCGATTTTATCTTGAATGATAAACGCTGCATTGCTGACAATAGCCGTCGTAATCGCAATTTGAATTAAGAGTAATATTGCGCCTACCTTTGAGCGACACAGTGCATGAAATATAGGTTTGATTTCTAACATGAGTAGCTCCTTATTGGCTCTTTAAGTAAATGGCAGGGTTGGTTTTACACACTAACCAAGCAGGGTAAAGCCCAGCAACAATGCAAGTAGTTATTGCGATAACTGGGGCACTCAATAACATGACTAAATCCATCGAGGCTATGTTTTTGTAATATTCGTAACTTTGTCTTACCCCGAGTAGGCCAATTTGTGCAAGTACAATACCTAGCAAACCGCCGATAAAACCAAGCATGGCTACTTCTACTAAATGCTGTAGAAAGACTTGTCGCTTACTTGCCCCTAAAGCACGGCGCACGCCTACCTCCGGTGCCCGACGCAAAAACTTCGCTAGCAATAAACCAAGGATATTAGCTAAGCACACAGCTAAAAACATAAAGCTTAAGCCGACCAATATTTTGTTGTCTTCACTAACCACATTGTTGTATTGCAGCCATTGATTCACATCACGTAGCTTATACTCGGGCTTTTCTCGCGTAAAGCGGCCACGCTTTTTTTGCTCTGCAATGTAAGAATTAAGGTAATTGTTGTAGTTTGCTTTTTGCTCCGCGTTATCTAGTTGCGCCCAAAACTGGATCCACACTATTTCCGATTGCATTTTATCGGCGTAGCTGTAGATATTATCATGTTTCCAAGCGTTGCTGTTGCCCCAAGTAGTGAGCTCTTTGGTTTTGACTAAACTAAACGGTAAAAATAAATCTTCAGGTTGATTAAATGCACCATTATTTAAATCATAATACTTAAGGTTAAGTGACCAGTCAGCGATCACACCAACAACTTCGTAGCTGTAATCATCTAAGTAGATCAATTGCCCAATTGAGTTGTTTCCTGCAAACAGTTTATCGTTGAGTTCTTTTGAAATCACCACCACAGGGGCGGCAGATTGCTCTTGTTGTTCGCTCCATACACCGCCATAAATAAACGATACATCGAACATCGTAAAAAAATCAGGCGTGGTCATGCGTGCTTCACCAGTAAACGGCTTTACTTTGTCTGAGTCTAAATAAACTGAAAAACCAGTACGCATCATCGCGACCTTTTTTTCAGGAACAGGCGCATTCTGCAAATTGACTGCATCTTGATAAGTCAGTTGCATAGGAAGGTTATCCTCGGTCCACCACGTATGGCCTTCATCCATGGTTTGTAATTGCACAGTATAAAGTTGATTGCTTTTTTCGGGAATAGGATCCGCCGACATCATATGATAAACGCTTAAACTGGTCATGGTTACACCAATCCCAATAGCAATGGCTAGCACCATTAACATGCTTACCAGTGGTGTGCGCTTAAAACTACGCCAACTTAAATCGAGGTAATGTAATAGCATAAGTTACGCTCCAGCCACATTTTTTAGGTTTTGCGCGCCTTGATACAAGGTAAAGTCGGCAAGTTGACCATCAACCACTTGAATATTACGAGGTGCTCTGCGGGCAAGTTCTGGGTCATGAGTCACCATAATGATGGTCGCGCCGTCACGGTTAATTTGCTCCAGCAATTCCATCACTTGACGTGCCATTAAGCTGTCTAGGTTACCTGTTGGTTCATCGGCTAATAAAAAGCGCGGCTCACCGGCGAGGGCGCGGGCAATCGCTACCCGTTGCTGTTGACCACCTGATAACTGTTGCGGCAAATGTTTAGCGCGTGAAGCTAGACCTACTTGTTCTAAGCACTGTTCAATACGACGTTTACGCTCGCTTGCTTTAATACCTCGGTAGCGCAGTGGCACTTCAATGTTTTCATATAAATTTAAATCAGGGATCAGGTTGAAGCCTTGGAAAATAAAACCAATTTTTTGATTGCGACAATCCGCTCGTTGATTGTCGTTCAGTTTGCCAACATTAATACCATCGAGCAGATATTCACCACTGCTAAAAGGTTCTAACATGCCTGCGATATTTAAAAAGGTGGTTTTCCCGGAGCCACTAGGGCCAGTTACAGCGATAAATTCGCCTTCTTCTACTTGTAAGTTAAAGTCGCGTAATGCATGGGTTTGCACCATTTCTGTTTGATACAGTTTACTAATATTGTTCATTTTAAGCATGAGTTGATCCTTGTAATATGGTTGTTCTTATCTCAGTAATAATGTTGGCGCTTGTTTAAAGTTATCGTAACTGGAGATGATCAGCTGATCGCCTGAGCTAACACCTTGTAGCAATTCTATTGCGTTGATGCTGCTTGCCCCGGTTGTGATATTTACCAGTTGTGCGGTGTCGCCGATAACTTTGTAAGCCTGCGTACCACCTTGCTGCATAAACGCACCGCGTTTGATTTGTAAAACGTCATCACGATTTTCTAATAAAATGCGCGCTGTTAATCGCTGGTTTTGGCGAATGCCTTTTAGCTCTTCGTCAAAGCGTACTCGAGTAGTTACTTCACGATTGTTAACTTCCGGCGAAATTGCCGACAACACACCAGTCACTTTTTTTGCCCCGAGTGTGAGCTCAACTTCCATTCCTAAACCGAGTTCGTTGGCGTAACTTTCAGGTACTTGCAGTTGTGCTTCAAAATTACTTAAATCAACCAGCGTCATTAACGGCTGACTTTGGGTAACGGCTTCTTTTTGTTGTACAAGCAGGTTACCAACAATACCGGTGACGCTGGCTTTAATAGTTAAGTTTCTGACTTGACGATTTAAATCATCAACGATCAGTTGTTGGCGAGCGAGATCGCGCTCTGCAGCTTTGAGTTCAAATGCGAGTGTATCTTTAGCAAGTTCAACTTCTTGTTGAGCGTGTTTGTAAGAAAGCTTGGCTCGGGCAAGATCATCAACTGCTTTTTCTAAATCAATTTGGCTGATCAAGTTTTTTTCGATAGAAAGCTTAGCACGGCGATTTTCCCTGTCGGCTGCATTGAGCTCTACTTGGGCGAGATCAAGCGTTTTGGTTAAGCTTAACTTTTGTCGGCGTGCTTCTAAGTGCTTACGTTGTAATTCACCATCAAGGCGGGCTAACACCGATTGTTGCTGTTTTAGTTCATTATTGAGTTCTGGGCTATCGACTAAAGCAATAATGTCATCTTTATTTACTTTATCACCGGCTTTAACTTGTAAATCCACATATCCACGTTCTGGGCTATAAACCTTAGGAGCATTTGCAGCAACAATTTTACCGCTGGCGGCTACATCACGTACTAAACGACTAATATTAACGGTAGCAATCTGTAAAGAAGCCCGGTCAACAGAAATACTGCCTTGATTGTTACCCATAAATGCTTGTGCACATAAAGCAAGTACGGCAAGTGATAGCGCCAGCACTATTAATGGTTTTTTGTAACTGCGTCTTTGCGTAATACTTACATCTTGTCCGCTGGTATCTTTTATCATGAGTGATCCTTAGCTATGTCTATTCTCGCAGTAAGTGATCATCAAGCTCACTACTAAGACAGTGATTGGTGAAACTAAAAATAAACTGAGAATAAACATAAGTTGTGTCCTGTAATTATCTTTTAATGTTTATTCGAATATCATGCCACTATTTAATGTCATGATTTTAATGAAATAATTATTTATTTTTAAATTATTTGGTGTCCGCGGACATAAATTGTGTCCGCTGCGGACACTTTACTATGGCGGCTAAGAAGCTGCCGCAGGCGTCAACAGGGTGAGCAAGCTAAAAACTTACTAACTAGCGTAAATTATGCAAAATGTGACTGTTGTGATGATAATTATGCATTAATTAGTGGCTTTAAATTTACCCATAAAAAGACACTGGAAAGAGTATTTACTCTAATGCGCACTGTGGTATCGACCTTGAACGACAACAAAGAGATTCAATAAAAAAGAAAGCATTTATTTTCGCTACATAACTCAGTGAATATTTATTCATTTTTACTCTTGTTTACGTTAACGTAAACTGCAGGTTTGCAGAGCGGTTATTTTACAACTTGTTAAATATGACACCAGTGTCATAAAAAAATAACGGGTAAAATATCGCTAAATGTTAAAAATAGGCATGAAATAAAAAGATTGTGTTGTGGTGAGAAATATTCAAGAATGTGAATATGTATTCAAGGCGCTATTGACTCAATGTACAATTGGCGATAGTTTTGACTGTCTGCTAGCAAACCGTCGAGAAGGTCATTCATAGCTAGCTGTTGTAGCAAGGGGAGGGGTCTATGTTATACGACTCAAAATTAGAAAAAGATAATTGTGGCTTTGGCTTAATAGCCCAAGTTAATGGTCAGGCAAGTCATCGTTTAATTCGAACAGCGATCACTGGCTTAGACCGTATGGAACACCGTGGTGGTATTTCTGCCGATGGTAAAACAGGCGATGGCTGTGGCTTATTATTACAAAAGCCAGATAGCTTTTTTCGTGCTATTGCCGCTGAAAAAAATTGGCACTTGGGTAAAAATTATGCCGTTGGCATGATTTTCCTAAACTCAGATCCAGTACTTGCGCAAGCTGCAAAAGATATATTGAGTGAAGAACTCGAAAAAGAAACCCTCAATATTCAAGGTTGGCGAATTGTGCCAACAGATGAATCATGTTTAGGGCCAATTGCAATAAAGCAGTTACCTAAATTTGAACAGATTTTTGTTAATGCACCAGAAGGCTGGCGCCCAAAAGATTTAGAGCGTCGTTTATACGTTGCGCGCCGTCGTGCTGAAAAGCGTTTAAGCGAAGATGAAGGCTTTTACATTGCCAGCTTGTCAGGGTTAGTAACTATCTACAAAGGCTTAATGATGCCGGTGGATTTGCCTAACTTCTATTTAGATTTAGCCGATATCCGCATGACCAGCGCAATTTGTGTATTTCACCAACGTTTTTCAACTAATACACAACCGCGTTGGCCTTTGGCTCAGCCGTTCCGCTATTTAGCGCATAACGGTGAAATCAACACCATACAAGGTAACCGCCAGTGGGCTCGTGCTCGTTCATATAAGTTTGCATCGCCGCTTATTCCAGATTTGCAATCAGCAGCACCCTTTGTCAATGAAACCGGCTCAGATTCATCAAGCCTAGATAATATGCTTGAGTTGTTTTTAGCTGGTGGCATGGATTTATTTCGTGCTATGCGAATGCTAGTACCACCTGCATGGCAGAAAAACCGTGCGATGGATGATGACTTACGTGCATTTTACGACTTTAACTCTATGCACATGGAACCATGGGATGGCCCAGCTGGTATTGTGATGTCTGATGGGCGTTTTGCTGCGTGTAACTTGGACCGTAATGGTCTGCGTCCTGCACGTTATGTGATCACTCAAGATGGCTTTATTACCCTAGCTTCTGAAGTGGGTATTTGGGATTACACTGCGGATGAAGTGGTTGAGAAAGGCCGCGTTGGCCCTGGTGAGCTGTTAGTTATTGATACTCAGTTAGGTAAAATTTGGCACTCAGACGAAATTGATCGCGACCTTAAATCTCGCCACCCATATAAAGCATGGCTTGAGGCCAATGTTAAGCGCTTAACGCCGTTTGAGCAGCTATCAGAGCAAGATGCGGGCAACCGTTCATTTGATGATGAAACATTACTGAAATATCAAAAAATGTTTGGTTACACCAATGAAGAACTTGATAGCGTTATTCGCGTAATGGGTGAAATTGGTCAAGAAGCAACCGGTTCTATGGGGGATGACACGCCATTTGCAGTGCTTTCTGAAGGTAACCGTTCATTGTTTGATTACTTCCGTCAAAAGTTTGCGCAAGTAACTAACCCGCCAATCGATCCACTGCGTGAAAACCATGTAATGTCGCTGGCGACCTGTATCGGTAGTGAGCAAAACGTGTTTAACGAGACCACCGGCCACGCTAAGCGTCTACAGTTTGATACTCCAATTCTAATGTATGCAGACATGCAACAATTATTGAGCGCTGATCAGGCTCATTACAGCTATTGCAAAATCGATATCACCTACAGCAAAGAAGAAGGCCTTGGTGATGCAGTAATCCGTATTTGTGACGAAGCGCAAGAAAAAGCAGCTGGTGGCTGTGTCATGTTGTTTTTGAGTGACCGTAATTTTGATGAGAATAAATTACCAATTCCTGCCGCTATGGCTGTTGGAGCGGTACAAAAGCGTTTAGTTGATAACAATTTACGTTGTGAATCAAATATCATCATTGAAACAGGTAGTGTCCGTGACGCGCATCAATTTGCGGTATTAATTGGTTTTGGTGCAACGGCAATTTACCCGTACTTAGCATATGAATCACTGGTTGCGATGAGCGACTCTAAAGTGATCAACAAGAGCTATTGCCAAGTTACGCTTGCTTATCGTAATGCAATCAACAAAGGCTTGTACAAGATCATGTCAAAAATGGGCATTAGTACCGTGGCATCGTATCGTTGTTCAATGTTGTTTGAAGCAGTTGGTTTGTCGGATGCAATTGTTGATACCTGTTTTAATGGTGTGGCAAGTCGCATTAAAGGCGCGTGTTTTACTGATTTTGATGATGACCAACGCAAGTTACATACTTTGGCATTAAGTAAACGTAAATTACTCAGCCATGGCGGCTTATTAAAGTATGTGCATGACGGCGAGTATCACGCGTACAACCCAGACGTCATTCAAACGTTACAAAAAGCGGTGCGCTCAGGCGAATATTCTGATTACAGCGTATACGCAGATCTTGTTAATAAGCGCCCAATTGCCACATTACGTGACATGCTTGCACTGAAACTGCCAGCAGAAGGGATCAGCATTGATGATGTTGAGCCAGCAACTGAGCTATATAAGCGTTTTGACTCGGCGGCAATGAGTATCGGTGCTTTATCGCCAGAGGCGCATGAAGCGCTTGCAATTGCGATGAACCGCTTAGGTGGCTGTTCAAATTCAGGTGAAGGCGGCGAAGACAAACTACGCTATGGTACCGAGAAAAACTCACGTATCAAGCAAGTTGCATCAGGTCGTTTTGGGGTAACACCACATTACTTACGCAGTGCTGACGTTATTCAAATTAAAGTAGCGCAAGGTGCAAAACCAGGTGAAGGCGGGCAATTGCCGGGCGAAAAAGTAACCCCGTATATTGCTAAGCTTCGTTACTCGGTACCGGGGGTGACCTTAATTTCACCTCCACCGCATCACGATATTTATTCGATTGAAGATTTAGCTCAGCTTATTTTCGATTTAAAACAAGTAAACCCTAAAGCGTTGATCTCAGTAAAACTAGTATCAGAGCCAGGTGTTGGCACAATCGCCACTGGTGTTGCTAAAGCATATGCTGATTTAATTACTATTTCAGGCTATGACGGCGGTACTGGCGCAAGCCCGCTAACGTCGGTTAAATATGCGGGTAGCCCGTGGGAGCTTGGTCTTGCTGAAACACAACAAGCGCTGGTTGAAAACGGTTTACGTCATCGTATTCGTTTGCAAACTGATGGTGGTTTAAAAACCGGCCTTGATATCATCAAAGCAGCTATTTTAGGTGCAGAGAGCTTTGGTTTTGGTACGGGTCCTATGGTTGCGCTTGGTTGTAAGTATCTGCGTATTTGCCACCTAAATAACTGTGCAACCGGTGTAGCAACGCAAGACGAAACATTGCGTCAAAAACATTTCCATGGCCTACCAGAAATGGCGATGAACTACTTTAAGTTTATTGCTCAAGAAGCCCGTGAAATTATGGCAAGCCTAGGGGTTGCCAAACTAACAGACTTAATCGGTCGTCTTGATTTACTCGAAGCGATTGAAGGTAAAACGGCAAAGCAGCAAAAAATTGACTTATCGTCAGTGATTGCACAGCCGAATAACCCAACTGGTGAAACCTTATACTGCAGCGCACCTAATACGTCACATTATTTAGGTAAGTTGAATGAAACCTTACTTGCTAAAGCTCAACAAGCAATTGATGAGAGCAGCGGTATTTCACTGGTCAGCCGTATTTGTAACACTGACCGTTCAGTGGGCGCGATGTTATCGGGTTATATAGCCGATAAGCATGGCAATCAAGGCATGGCAGCTGATCCTGTCTCGATTGAGTTACACGGAACCGCTGGTCAATCATTTGGTGTATGGAATGCTGGTGGCCTAGAAATGACCCTAGTCGGCGATGCTAACGATTACGTAGGCAAAGGCATGGCGGGCGGTAAGCTGGTTATTCGCCCACCACTGGGTTCGTCATTTGAAAGTCACAAAGCGACCATCGCAGGTAATACCTGTTTATATGGTGCAACGGGTGGCAAGCTGTTTGCTGCAGGTTGTGCGGGAGAGCGTTTTGCGGTTCGTAACTCAGGCGTGCAAGCGGTTGTTGAAGGCGTAGGTGATAATGGCTGTGAGTACATGACCGGTGGCGTAGTTTGCGTGTTGGGCAATGTAGGCGTGAACTTTGGTGCAGGTATGACCGGTGGCTTTGCCTATATTTTGGATGAGCGTAATGACTTTGAAAAACGCATTAATCCAGAGCTAGTCGAAGTGGTGCTGTTAGATGAGCTAGCGTCACACCAAGAGCATTTGCGTGGTCTAATTGCTGAGCATTTAGAACTAACAGGCTCAAGCCGTGCAGAAACTATTTTAGCCAGTTTTGAAACGTATTTACCAAAATTCAAACTAGTTAAGCCAAAATCAAGTGATGTGAAAAGTTTACTCGGGCATCGCGCTCGTAGTAGTGCTGAACTTCGTGTTCAAGCACAGTAAGGGGGTAGTATGAGCGAGAATGTATATCAATTTATAGACGTGCAGCGGGTTGATCCCCGCAAAAAGCCAATTTCGTCACGTAAAAAATCATTTGTTGAAATTTACGAACCCTTTTCAGAGAAGCAAGTAAACTCACAAGCGGACCGCTGCCTAGATTGTGGTAATCCGTATTGTGAATGGAAATGCCCAGTGCATAACTATATCCCACAGTGGTTAAAGTTAATTCGTACTGGCCGTATTCTTGAAGCTGCGGAGCTATCACACCGCACAAATAGTTTACCTGAAGTGTGTGGCCGGGTGTGCCCGCAAGATCGTTTGTGTGAAGGTTCATGTACATTAGACGAAGAGTTTGGTGCAGTAACAATCGGTAATATTGAAAAATATATTACTGATACTGCATTTAAAATGGGCTGGAAGCCTGATATGTCGTACGTGGTATGGACCGATAAAAAAGTAGCTATCATCGGTGCCGGCCCTGCAGGCCTAGGTTGCGCTGATATTCTAGTGCGTAATGGTGTAAAACCAGTGGTATTTGACCGTCATCCAGAAATTGGTGGCTTGCTTACTTTTGGTATTCCATCGTTCAAACTTGAAAAACAAGTCATGCAAAAACGTCGTGAAATTTTCACCGAAATGGGGGTTGAGTTTAAACTTAATACTGAAGTCGGTGTTGATATCACAATGGATGAAATATTGGCCGAATACGACGCAGTATTTTTGGGAGTGGGGACTTATCAAAGCATGCGTGCTGGCCTTGAAAACGAAGATGCACCAGGTGTACATGATGCATTACCGTTCTTAATCGGTAATACCAACCGCGTAATGGGCTATGATGAGTCTAATCAAGCTTATCTTGATATGGCTAACCAAAAGGTTGTGGTACTTGGTGGTGGTGATACCGCGATGGACTGTGTACGTACTTCAATTCGTCAAGGTGCGGAAAAAGTAATCTGTGCTTATCGTCGTGATGAAGAAAACATGCCAGGTTCAAGACGTGAAGTGAAAAACGCCAAAGAAGAGGGCGTTGAATTTACTTTTAACGTGCAACCAACCGGTATCGTACTAAACGACAACGGCCATGTTGCAGGCGTACAAATGGTAAAAACCCAAATGGGTGAACCAGATGAAAAAGGCCGCAGCCGCGCAGAAGTAGTACCTGACTCAGAACATGTGATTGAAGCCGACCAAGTAATAATGGCATTTGGTTTCAAACCACACAAAATGGACTGGTTAGAAAAGTATGATGTAGAAATTAACCACTGGGGCGGTATCAACGCACCAGAAAAAGGTGAATTTACCCATCAAACAACCAACCCTAAAATCTTTGCCGGCGGCGATATCGTCCGTGGCTCAGATTTAGTAGTCACCGCAATCTTCGAAGGGCGCAACGCCGCCGAAGGGATCATGGACTACTTGAAAGTGTAACGTTTTGAAGGTTTAAGAATGTAAAAAGCAAGCCAACTGGCTTGCTTTTTTTATGGCTAGGATAATATAGCGATAAGTTGTAAGTTTGATCAGATTTCGCTTCTTAATGAGTAGGGGCTTGATTTTGTCCGATAACATTATTAACCGCCGTTTTGGTGCAAAATAACAAGCTTAATTCCTAGCTATTTTAATTACTTGTTTACAAAGGTAATTATTGGTGAAATTATTAGGGTATGTAATATACGCCGTTTTGGGGTGTTATAAACCACCAAAATGGCGTTCAATAAGCTGTTGAACTAAGCCGCTACGCGGAGATCCTATTCTGACCATTTGAGCCACACTTACCTTGGGGTTATCCCATAACTTGGAGGTAAGTCATGAATACACTCATTGAATGCATATTCTCACCAGCTTTGATCACCCAATGGCATTAACTTTGATCACTTATTCTCATTAAGCTTTGATCACGAAAATTACGCGATAATGATCACTTTTGTGTTCTTAATGATTTTGCCGATCAAAGCTTAATGCCACTCGTAACCGAGTTCACGTTTTATCATTTTTGTAG